>JAHLFN010000034.1 GCA_018883725.1 Candidatus Fusobacterium pullicola
GATAATACAGCAAAAATACTGAATGACAATTACTATCTAATTCCATTGTTTTTACTCCTATTTTTATATATCTACTGATTGTATTATATCACTTTGTCTTCTAAAAAACAATAGGGCAATTCATCGCACCATCTATAGAGGTGGGCGACTTCTTGCCCGTTAGGTTAAAAATTTTTCTTTTTCTCTAAGAGTCAGATTCATAAACTCCCTCCATCAAAATAATAATATTACATCTTTAAAGTATCACTAATATACCTCTTTATAAGCCTCATTATACTATTTTATTCAAAAAAAACAATATATAACCGTACAGTTATATATTGTTTAATTTCTGTTTATTTATTCGAATTTTATTTATAAAAAATACATACTTTTTTAGTTTTTTATTCTAAAAATTTTGATTAATTTTTAATTCTAATTTCTCTCCATATCTTAACTTATTTCTCATTCCTTGAATAATATTATCAAGCTTAGTTAGATCTTCTAATATTCCTCTCTCATCTTCTGTTATATTCATAATTTTATGGATACCTCCATTATTTATAACTATTCTCTTATCCCCCATAAGAGCAAGCAAAGGATCGTGAGTAGCCATCAATACTATTTTTTCTTCTCCTACAAGTAGATCTAAAGCTTTTTTTCTATCTATACCAGCATTCTCTATCTCATCTATAAGCACTATTGGAGATGTACTCAATATAGCCGTGTCTGCTATCATCAGTGCCCTCGATTGCCCTCCACTTAAACTTGTAATTGGGGCATCTATTTTGAATTTTTCTCCAGCTAATTCATTAGCTTTTTCAAAAATTCTCTCTATTACACTCTCTTCATTCTCAACCATTCTACTCTTAGCATGAAGTTCTAAAAATTCATAAACACTTAAGTCCATTACAAAGTTCATATTTTGAGAAAGTTGAGCTACTAACTTATTACTTGATGAAAATCTACTCTTCTTATCTAAAGGCTTTCCATTCACTAATATAGTTCTTTTAGTTGGAGTATCTCCTTGAGCTCCCCACTCTATATCTGCTAACAATCTACTTTTCCCACTTCCTGTTGGGCCAACTATTGAGATTATCTCACCCTTACGAATAGTAAACTCTCCAAACTCCTCTTTTTCTCCAAACTTATTTATTCCAGCTAAAATTGTCATCTCCTCTATACTATTATCTTCTATCCCTAGTATCTCTACCATTTGATTGACAAATTCAACTAAATTTTCTACAATTTTCTCTCTATCTAATGATTTTTCCTCTAAAGTAGTCTCATCATAACCATTTAAAATCTCTGATATATTCAACTCCAACTCTATATCTATCTGATTATCCTTTAAGAACTCCTCTACAAAAGGATATTTTTCTATAATTACTTTTAACTTATTCTCTAATAAAAATTTTCTACTTACCACAACAACTTCCTCCTTTACAAGAAGAGCTTAGATCTATCTTTCTAACATTTCCCATCTGATGCTCCTCTCCAATTCTAGTCTCCCCTAAACAGTAAGAACATAGAGCCGATGGCATAGAGAATCTCAAACTTTTACCCTTTAAGCTTTCTAATTTTTCATCTTCATCATAGATAAGAGTTCCAAATTCATAAGCTCCCTGTCCATTAAGTCCATTTACATGCATAATAGTAGCCTTAGGATTAACAGACATAACTCTTGAGGCAAAAACCTCTCTCTCTGCTTGAGACACTATATCCCCCTTTGTTATCACTACTATATCGGCACTCTTTAACATTGGTCCTATTTTTTTAGGAGTGTTTACACCACTTAAATTATCTATTACACATACAGCCTTTATATCCTTTATATACGGCGAACATCTATTACATAATCCAGCACTCTCTGTAATAAGGATATCTAATTTTTCCTCTACTCCCCATTTTACAACCTCTTCAATATTACTTACAAAATAGTGATCTGGACATAGAGAACCTGATAAGCCTTTTCTAACCGGAACTCCTATTTTCTCGTAAAGTTTATCATCATCTGTATACAAACAATCAAACTTTACTACTCCTACTCTTATTCCTCTTTGTTTAAAACTCTCTATTGTTTTAATTATTAAAGATGTTTTCCCTGATGATGGTGGTCCTGATATTGTTATTAAGTTCATCTTACTCCTCCTCACTCGCTCTAAAGAATATCTCCTTTGTTTTTTCCAATATTTCACCTATATTGTTGTTGTGGATATACTCCCAACCACACCACATAAATTTCTTTCCTTCTATTCTATTATCTACATTTGGATTTACAGTTGGAAACAACCCTTGATGTGAAAATACTGCTCCTACCTCTTCTCCTGCTAAATAATCTACAAGTTTTTGAATTTTTTTAGCTTTATCCTTTTTTGTAAGCATAAATATTGGAGAAATTGCAGCTCCATCACTTGGCCATACTGGTACCATTGGTCCATCAGCTTTTATCATCTTTGTAAAGAAGTATGGCATAATAGTAACTGTTGGAGTGTTTGTTTTCATCTTATCTGATTTTACCATTTGAGATGGGTGTAGATTCTCTAATAGTGCCCTTCCTAAATTTGCTACTCCCTCTTCTCCATAGTTTTTATTTATATTTATCAAAATAGAGTTAAATAAGTCAAAGTCTGATATTGGTAAACTTACAGATTTTCTAAACTCTGGTTTTAATAGGTCTGCCCAAGATGTTGGTATCTCTCTATCCCCTAACATATTCTTATTTACTAAAAATACAGCTGGTACTACTCCTAGCATAGAGTAATCTCCATCTGGATCCTTTAAAGATATCTCTTCATTTTGGAAATCCTTATTATATCTCTCTATACCTGTGATATCTTTAAATATATGCTCCTTTTTAAATTTACCCATAAGTTTCTCTTCAAAAAATAGATCAAAACCTGCTGATATAAATATATCTGCTAACTTCTCAGGATGATTAGCTTTTATCACATCATCTTTTAACCAGTCTAATCCAGCCGATGCAGCTTTTAACTCATATTTTACCTTTATCTCTGGATTTTCTTCTAAAAATTTTGTAAATCCTTCTAATAACGGTATTCTAATTGGACAAGGAAGAAGTCCCATAACTGTTATTTCTTCATCTTCTACATTATTTTTTTTCATTGTGATATCTGCACTATCTCTATTTTGATTAATAAATTCATTTAACATCTCTACAAAAGTTTCTACATTTATTTTTTTTGTTAATAGGGCATTTTTTAGACTTAATTTTCCTAATATACTCTTTACACTTTCACTATTCAAATTTTTAAATCCCTTTGATTCTAAAAACTCTATACTTTCAGGATATTTCTCACATATCTCTAAAATTGTCATATTTTCATCTATATATCTCATAATCTCCTCCATAAATCTCTTCTATTTTCGTATACATTATACTATATAATTTACAAAAAGACAGTAACATATGTTACAAAAGAAAAAAGAGAGGAAAGTTTTTCCTCTCAATAAAATTTTACTCTATTATATCTCTCTAATATGAATATTTTGGCTTCTATCTGGTCCAACTGATACAACAGATATTGGGCATCCAACAATCTCTTCAATTCTCTTTAAATACTTCTTACAATTTTCTGGTAAATCATCATAACATTTTACTTGAGTTATATCTTCATCCCATCCAGGTAACTCTTCATATACAGGTTTTGCTCTATATAACATTTCAGTATCTGCTGGCATAAATTCATAAATCTCTCCATCTACTTCATAAGCAGTACAAATTTTTAAAGTTCCTAATCCACTTAATACATCTATCTTAGTAATAACTATATCTGTAAGACCATTTATCATTGTAGCGTATTTTCCTACTACTAAGTCTAACCAACCACATCTTCTTGGTCTACCAGTTACAGCACCATACTCTCCACCAAGTTGTCTTACTTTCTCTCCAAATTCTCCATGTAATTCAGTTACAAAAGGACCTTCTCCAACTCTTGTAGTATAAGCTTTCATAACTCCAATTCCTTTGTCTATCTTTCTAGGTGATACTCCAGCTCCTGTAGTAACTCCTCCTGTAGTTGGTGAAGATGAAGTTACAAATGGATATGTTCCATAGTTAATATCTAGCATTAGTGCTTGTGCTCCCTCAAATAAAACTAACTTATCTTCATCAAGAGCTTTATTTACTACAGGGATAGTATCAATTATTCTATGTCTTATTTTATTTGCATATTCAGTATAATCAGCTAGTATCTTATCATAGTCTAATGGTTCAGCTCCATAGATTTTTGTTATTATTTCATTTTTGGCTTCTAAATTATATTTTAATTTTTTAGCAAATTTATCCATATCTAATAGGTCTACCATTCTGATTCCATCTCTCCAGATTTTATCAGCATAACATGGTCCTATTCCCTTTTTAGTAGTTCCTATTTTCATCTCTCCAGCATTTGCTTCTTTTAATTCATCTAATTTTACATGATAAGGCATAATAACATGTGCTCTATCACTTATTAAAACATGGTCTGTTCTAGCTCCTCTAGTCTCTAATGATGCTAACTCATCTAATAATACTTTTGGATCTACTACAACTCCTGGTCCTATTATACAAGTTCCACCATGTAATACTCCTGAAGGTAAAAGTTTTAATATAAATTTCTCTCCATTTACTACTACAGTGTGTCCTGCATTGTTTCCACCTTGGAATCTTACAACGTAATCAGCTCTATCTGCTAATACATCTATAATTTTTCCCTTTCCTTCGTCACCCCATTGAGTTCCTACTACTACATATCCAGCCATTGTTACCTCCTACTAGCCTACTTTATTTTTTCAATTTCAATATAGTTGATATTTTTATTGTGTTTACATAAAAATAGTTGTTCAAACTCTGTTTTTATATTATCTACAGCCTTTTCACTACTATGTAGATCTGGTGTATGATAAACTACTCTATATCCATCTAAGCTCTCTACTAAATCAATTACATCTTGGTAATATTTATCATGGTCAGTTTTAAAGAAAAACATTCCACCTTTTTTTAAAATTACATCTAAAGTTTTGAAAAAACTCTCCTGTACCACTCTATTTTTTTCATTCTCTTCCCAAGGATCTGGGAAATTTACATAGATACCATCAATCTCATTTTCAGCTACAAATTCAAGTATCTCTTCCCCTCTTCTTCTTAAGAAAAGAGCATTTGTAGATCCACCTCTTTTTACCTTATTAGCTGATAATACCAATCTTTTAAATCTAAGCTCTAATCCCATATGGTTTCTCTCAGGATATCTCTTTGCCATACCCTGTGCAAAGTTTCCACTACCTGAACCAATCTCTAAATATATAGGGTTATTATTTCCAAAAAACTCATGCCATTTTCCCTTGTAAGAATCCATTATTTTCTTATCATATATAATATACTCTGGATATTCCAAAAGTTTATACATATATGGATTATAGTTTTTTCTTGGACTCTTGAAAAAGTGGCTCCATAGATTCTCTCTTAAATCTTCCATTTTTCCTCCATCTATTTTAATTTTTTTAATCTCTCTATAATTTTGTCTGCTGTTTTACTATTTTTTTCAAAAAGCTCTCTTATTTTTTCTACTGAGCCCTCTTGTTTCTTCTCTATCTCAGTAATACTTTTTAAAAATTCATCTACATTGGTTACCTTATATCCCAATCCTAAATAAAGTATCTCTTTTGATATCTCCTTTACATTTTGTAAATATGGTCCAAATATTGGAGTTTTTCCATAAAATAGAGGTTCTAATAAACTATGTCCCCCTATATTAACCAAAGTTCCACCTACAAAGGCAATATCTGTAATTGAGTATATCTTCCTCAATACTCCTATTTTATCTACAATAATTATATCTGTTCTCTCTCTTCTATCTTCTAACTCGCTATATTTTTTATATGTAAAGCCATAGTGTTTTATAATCTCTTCTATTTGAGGTGTTCTCTCTATATGTCTGGGAACTAAAATTAATATCGTATCTTTTAACTGTTTAAATGTTTCTAAAAGTATCTCATACTCTCCACTTCTACTACTTCCAGCAGTAAAAACCTTTCTTCCATCTACATTAAATAATTTTCTTAATTCTCTTTTCTCATCATCATCATACTTTTGAAAAGAGATATCAAATTTTAGATTTCCAAGTGTTTCTACTCTCTCAGGTTGAGCACCTATCTCAATAATTCTTCTACTGTCCTCATCAGATTGCATATAGAATTTGTCTATACTTAAAAATACTTTTCTTAAGTATCCAGATAGTTTTTTATATCTTTTTAAACTTCTATCTGAAATTCTTCCATTTACTATAATAACTTTGGCTCTTTTTCCAACCTCAGTTATTAAATTTGGCCAAATCTCAGTTTCTACTAAAATAAGTAAATTTAATTTTATTCTTTCTAAAATAGTTAAAATACTTTTCTTATCATCTAATGGGAAATAAAAAATATCTACTCTCTCATCTTTTCCAAACTTATCTCTAGCAACTCCTATTCCAGTGTCAGTAAACATTGTCAAAAGTATTCTCTCTTCTCTACTTTTTAAAAGTTTTCTTATAAGAGTTTCTGAAAGATTTATCTCCCCTACAGATGAACAGTGTATCCAGATATACTCTTCAGACTTTAATGATGAAAAATCTTGCTTTAATCTTCTCTTTAAAAAATCCCCTCTTTTTCCTCCAATCATCATCAGTATAGAAATGAAGGGGTATAATATCAATCTTATTATCTGATAAAACATTCTAAGCTCCTATTTTTTCATCAATATATTTAGATATAGTCTCTACTACTTCATCAATACTCATAGTGCTACTATCTATCTCATGAGCATCCTCAGCTTTCTTTAAAGGACTTTCCTTTCTTGTTGAATCTAGATAATCTCTCTCTTTTATGGAAGCAAGTACCGATTCATAATCAGCTTCTACTCCCTTCTCCTCATACTCTTTTAATCTTCTTTTTGCTCTCTCTTCTGGTGAAGCTACTAAAAATATCTTTACATCACCATTTGGAAATACTACTGTTCCTATATCTCTACCATCTAATATAACACTCTTTCCCTTGCTAATCTCTCTTTGTAGATCCACAAGTTTTACTCTAACTTCTTTTATAGCAGATACTGGTGATACTATAGCACTCACCCTAGGAGTTCTTATCTCCTCTGAAACATCTTTCCCATTTAAGAAAAATTGATTTCCTATTATATCTAATTTTGTATTTTTAAGCATATCTTCTACAGCTTCAGTATCATCTAAACTAATACTATTCTCTAAAGCATAAAGGGCTATCATTCTATACATAGCTCCAGTATCTAGGTATGTAAATCCATACTTTTTAGCTATTATCTTAGCTATTGTACTCTTTCCACTTCCAGCAGGTCCATCTACTGTAACTATAAATTCTCTCATTTTCCCTCCTATTATGCTTTTATAAGCATAGCTCTCCACTCTTTATCTGCTTTTATCTCCTCTACTGTAAACCCTAAGCTCTCTACCTCTCTTCTTAGTAGTTCACATTTATCCTCAATAATTCCAGAGAAAATAATCTTTCCATTTGGTTTTACAACTTTTGAAATATCATGTAAAAGTATAAGTAATACATCAGCTAAGATATTGGCTACAACTACATCAAATTTCTTATTTTCAACAACTGAGATCAGATCTCCTTTATAAACCTTAGCTTTATCTTCACTAATATTATTTAATTCTAAATTTTCTTTAGCTGATTCAACTGCTAATTCATCTATATCAGTTCCATATATCTCACTAGCTCCAAGTCTATCTGCTGCAATCATAAGTATTCCTGACCCTGTTCCAACATCTATTACACTATCTCCCTCATATATATTTTCCTCCATCAATTTTAAGCATAGAGATGTTGTTGGATGTGAACCTGTTCCAAAAGCTCTTCCTGGATCTAACTCTATTATAAGTTCATCAGCTTCTGGAGTGTACTCTCTCCATGTTGGTTTCACTACAAACTTTTCACTTACCTTCTCAGGAAATAGATATTTTTTCCAGCTATTTTGGTAATCTTCCTCATCATACTCATAAAAATCTACAGTATAAACTATATCTTCTCTTTCAGCAAACTTCTCTTCAAAAGTAGAAAGTATCGCTGCCTTTCTCTTTTCAGCATAAGGATTTAATGGAAAGTAAGCAGAGATAGCATGATCTACCATTAAAAATTCCTTCTCATTCTTATAAAAATCTAACGGATTTTTACTTTTCATTGGCTCTTCTATCTTTAATCCTGTTACTCCAAATCCATAAAATATATCTGAAATCTCTTTAGTAGCTCTCTCTATATCATCACTCTCATATATTACTTTTATCTCTACTACTTTCATTACTCACTCCCTATAAATATGATATCTCCATAAGTGTTTTACTAATTCTTTCTATTTTTTTACACTCTCCAGTTTCCTCATCTAGCTCTATATCAAGTCCACAAAGTCTTTCATTTCCCTCAGCTATCTCAAATCTTTGAGGAAGAGAGTTTAAAAATTTAGGTAACACCGATTGGACCTTCATTCCTATTACTCCATTTTCTGAACCAGTCATTCCAACATCTGTAATATATCCTGTTCCCTCCGGTAAAATCTTCTCATCTGCTGTCTGTATATGTGTATGAGTCCCATATACCACTGAAGCATATCCATCTAAGTGCCATCCCATAGCTATCTTTTCTGATGTTGCCTCTGCATGAAAATCAACGATTATAAACTTTGTCTCTTTTCTTATCTCTTTTATTATTTCCTTAGCCTTTTTAAAAGGACAATCAATAGGTGCCATAAATACTCTTCCTTGAATAGATACTACTCCTATTTTATTTCCCTTTCTATCCTTTACTATTGTATACCCCTTTCCTGGTGTATCCTCATCTGGATAGTTAGCTGGTCTTAATACTCTATCACTTCTATCTAAGTATTCATATAGCTCTTTTTTATCCCAGATATGATTTCCACTTGTTATTACATTACATCCCCACTCTTGTAATTGGTCAGCTAACTTTGCTGTAAGTCCAAATCCAGCAGCTGCATTCTCTCCATTTACAATGATGAAGTCATAATCTTTTCCTCTCTTATCTAAAAAAGTTTTTAAAGTCTCTCTTCCCGGGCTTCCAACTATATCTCCTACTACTAAAATTCTCATCAATTTCCCTCTTTCTATCAATAGGTTTTTACATTAAATTATATCATACAATTATTAATTTTGTCCAAAATTTCTTTAAATTTTATTTAAAGAAATTAATAGTTTTCAATTTAAAATCAACTCTTTCATCCAATTTTGAAAAAAAGAAAAGGAAGAAACTCTTCTTCCTTTCCAATTAAATCATCTTCATTTTTTACTTCAAAATTACAATAGATTTTCTAACTATTTAGCGTAATCTACAGCTCTTGTCTCTCTAACTATTGTAACTTTTATCTGTCCAGGATATTGCATAGAATCCTCTATCTTCTTAGCAACATCTCTTGCCATCTTAGTAGCTTCGTCATCTGTCATAGCTTCTGGATTTACTATTATTCTAAGCTCTCTTCCCGCTTGAATAGCAAATGATGATTCCACTCCAGAGAATGAGTTTGCTATCTCCTCTAAGCTTTCCAATCTCTTTAGATAAGCTGTTAAAGTTTCTCTTCTTGCTCCTGGTCTTGAAGCTGAAACAGCATCTGCAGCTTGAACTATTATAGCCTCTACAGTTTCAAATTCTACCTCATTATGATGTGCCATTACAGCATTTAAAACTTCTGGTTTCTCTCCAAATTTCTTTAAGAACTCTCCTCCAATAAGTGCATGAGAAGCTTCTACATCACTATCTAATACCTTACCAACATCATGTAAAAGTCCAGCTCTCTTAGCAAGTTCTGTATCTGCTCCTATCTCAGCTGCTAAGTTTGCTGCTAATTTAGCTACCTCTATTGAGTGAGTTAATACATTCTGACCATAACTTGTTCTAAACTTTAATCTTCCTAAAGTCTTTATAATCTCTGGATGCATTCCAGGAATTCCTAATTCAATTAAAGCTCCCTCTCCTGCATCTACTATCTCTTTATCTATCTCTTTTCTAGCTTTATTTACTACTTCCTCTATCTTACCTGGATGAATTCTTCCATCAGTTATCAATTTCTCAATAGCAAGTCTAGCTACTTCTCTCTTTACTCCATCAAAACTTGAAAGAACTACTGCTTCTGGAGTATCATCTATTATTATATCTACACCTGTTAAAGCTTCAATAGCTCTGATGTTTCTTCCTTCTCTTCCTATTATTCTACCCTTCATTTCATCATTTGGTAGATTTACAACAGAAACAGTAGCATCTACAACATATTCAGCTGATGCCTTTCCTATTGCTGTTGATAGTATTCTTCTTGAAATTCTATCCTTTTCATCCTCTAATTTATTCTCAAATTCTCTTATTGCAACTGCTGTTTCATGAGTTAAATCATCTCTTAATTTAGCTATTAAAATCTCTTTTGCTTCTGTTTTTGATAATCCTGAAATTCTTTCAAGCTCACCCTCTTGCTTTAATTTTATAGCTTCAATCTCCTCTTTCTTACTTTCTAACTCTTCAGTTGTTCTTTCTAACTCTTGACTTTTTAACTCTAACTTTTCTATCTTATTATCAAGAGTTTCCTCTTTTTTGGTAAGTCTTGCTTCCTTTTGTAAAAGCTCATTTTTAGCATTTTTTATCTCTTTTTCAGCTTCCTCTTTAATAGCGTATGCATGTTCTTTAGCTTTTAACTCTAACTCTTTTCCTCTTGCATGTGCATTTTTTTCTGCATTCTCTATTATCTCTTTAGCTTTTATCTTAGATTTAGCTACTTCATCTTCTAAATCGTTTAACTCATTTATTTTTTTATCTATAACAGACTTTTTATATAGTACAGCAAATACTATACCTAGTCCGATTATTATCAAACCTATACCTAACACTGTGCTCATAATTATTTCCTTTCAACATTTTATTTAAAATTAGCTACTGCTTCATCTTCTGTTTCATAGATTTCAAATATCTCATCTAATCCTATCATTTCAAATATTGTTTTGATATGCTCATTTAATTTTATTAACTTTATATCTCCACCCATTTCCTTAACAATTTTTAATTTTCCTCTTAAGATTCCCATTGCTAAACTGTTAATATGAGTAACTTCTTCAAAATCAATTATAAATTTTGTAGAATCTCCCTCTACCAACTTTGTAATTCTCTCTTTTAATTTTGGAGCTACTAGAGCATCTAATTCCCCTACTACTTTTAACTCTTTAATATCTCCTACGTTCTTCTCAAGTATTTCGAAATTGTTTACCATTTCTTATTCTGCCTCCTTAACTTTCTTTTCTACCCTGAACAATGTTCCATTTAGCTTCTTTTCAATCTTAAAATCATCGGCAATGGTTCTTGCTATAAAAAGTCCCATTCCACCCTCTTCTTTACTCAATTTCTCTTCATCAAATCCAACTCCATTATCCTCTACTACTAGACGTATAATATCATTAGATTTTTGAATTTCCAAAATGATATCTCCAGGCTTGTACTCATACCCATGCTCAACAACATTTGTTGAAAGTTCATCTACCACTGATAAAAGTTGAAATACATCTCTTTGACTTACTTGATGTAACTCAAGATAAGTTTTTACCATGGCTCTTATTAAAGATAAATTTTCTAAAGAAGAAGGTACCGTTATCTTGACCTCATTTGGCTTCATATTTATCCCCTTCTCTCTTTAAACTTTATTATTTTCCACTCTCCATCTTTTAGCTCATACTCCACTTCATAATATAGTGTAGTTCCCTGTATATTAAAACCTACCATATTAGTAGCTGTATCTCTAAAAAATTGAGGCTTTGAATTAAATATATTAACTTTAGAAAAATCAATATTTTGTATCTCACTTTTTACAAAGTTATTTTTTATACTTGGAGTTAAAGTTTTTTCTAAAAGGGTAACATCTCCCTGTTGAAGGCTATACTTTATATTCTCTATTAAAAGTACTAAGTTCTCTTTCTCCTTTAATGTTATCTCTTCTCTCCCTACAAAATTAGAACAACCTGTAAAAAAACTAATTAAGATTACCAAAATAATAAGTTTTTTCATTATAATATACACCATTCCTTATCACTATAAATAATACCATATCCATATATTTTTATCAAGAATTTAATTATCCAATTTCCACATTTAATTTTTTTAAAATATCCTCTATTATCTCATTTTCAGATAACTCTTCTAAGTTATACCATGTGTATAAGTGGTCATTTTTAAACCAAGTAAACTGTCTTTTTGCATATCTTCTTGAATTTTGTTTTATTCTCTCAACTGCTTCTTCATAGGTTATCTCCCCTTTAAAGTAATCTATAAACTCTGAATAACCTATAATATTTATTTTTCTTAAAATCTCTCCATATTTATTATATAACTCTCTTACCTCTTTTTCTAGCCCCTGCTCTATCATTATATCTACTCTCATATTTATTCTTTCATAAAGATTCTCTCTTCCTCTTTCAAGAGCTATTTTTATAAAACTATAACTGTTATTTTTTATATTTTTTTTAGATAAAATTGAAAATTTCTCTCCAGTTAACTTATAAACTTCTAAAGCTCTTTCTACTCTTTTTTTATTATTCGGATGTATCTCTAAAGCCCCTTCTGGATCTACTTTTTTTAACTCTTCATAAAGTTCTTCACTGCTCAACTTCATAAATTCCTCTCTCATTTTTGGATCTGAAGCTGGTAGTTCAGATAATCCTTCAGTAATAGAGTTAATATAAAGTCCCGTTCCCCCTGTTAAGATAACAGTTTTATCTTTTTTCTCTTCCTCTTCTAGTATTTTATCTACATCTCTTTGGAAATCTCCAACACTATATTTTTTTATTGGTTCTAATATATCTAACATATAGTGAGGAACTCCCTCCATCTCCTCTACTCCTATCTTAGCTGTTCCTATATCCATTCCCTTATATACTTGAGCTGAATCAGCAGATATTATATCAGCACCTAATATCTTAGCTAACTTTATTGATAAAGCTGTTTTGCCCACTCCTGTAGGTCCAGCTATAACTATTCCTTTTTTCATATCTCCTCCATTAAAAAAGAGGAAAATATTATCTTGTCCACCCAATGTTTGAGAGTTGAGATAATAATTTCCTCTTTAAAATTCAAATTTAACTTATTCTAGAGTTATTACTCTACATATTCAAATTCTACATCTGCTATTCTTACACTATCTCCATCTTGGATACCAGCTTTTCTCATAGCCTCTTCCATTCCTAAAGATCTCATCATGTGTAAGAAGTTTACTATTGAATCATCATCCATAGTAATTACATACTTAGCAAGTACTCCATCTAGAACTCTTCCTTCAATTACATATGTTCCATCTTCATCTTGAGTGATAATGAAGTCCTCCTTATCTCCTCTTATCTCTCTTAGAACTTCATCTACATTTGTTTCCTCTTCTAATGGCTCTCTCTCTATCTCTTCTAACATATTCCAGCTTCTATATAATACCTCTTTAATACCTTCATTTAATATTACAGATACAGGGTACACTTCATTTCCTTGAGCTTCTACATAAGATTTGAATTTTTCATATTTTTCCATATCCCATAATAAGTCCATCTTATTAGCTAAAACTATTTGTTTTTTCTTTGCTAATTTTTCACTAAATTTTCTAAGCTCAGTATTTATCTTCTCATAGTCTTCAATAGCATCTCTTCCCTCTATCTCTGCCACATCAACTAAATGATATATCATCTTACATCTTTCAATATGTCTTAAGAATTTATCTCCAAGCCCTACTCCTTCATGAGCTCCCTCAATAAGTCCAGGAATATCTGCTATTACGAAAGATTTCCCTTCCTCTAATCTCACTACTCCAAGTTTTGGTTCAAGAGTTGTAAAGTGGTAACTTCCAACTTTTGAATTTGCTGCTGAAACTCTATTGATAAAACTTGATTTTCCAACTGATGGATATCCAACAAGAGCAACATCAGCTATAAGTTTTAATTCTAATTTTACTTTTAACTCAGCCCCTTCTCTACCTTTTCCAGCTATTTTTGGAGTCTTTCTAATAGAAGATTTAAAGTGAACGTTTCCAAGTCCTCCTTTTCCTCCTCTTAATAAAACTCTCTCCTCTCCTGCTACGTTTAAGTCAAGTAAAAGTTTTCCAGTTTCAATATCTCTTACTTGTGTTCCCACAGGAACTTTAATTACTAAGTTTTCACCTGTTTTTCCATACATTTGCTTTTTTTGCCCATTTTCTCCATTTTGAGCTTTAAATAATTTTTTAAATTTAAAATCTATAAGTGTGTTGATATTAGGGTCAGCAACAAAGATTACATCTCCACCTTTCCCTCCATCTCCACCATCTGGACCTCCAAATTGTACATATTTCTCTCTTCTAAAAGCGGCTGAACCATCTCCACCATTACCAGCTTTAACCGTAATTATTACCTCATCTATAAACATCTATTACTCTCCTATTAACAGTTATTTTATCAATATATTTTACCCTATATTCTAAATTTTTTCAACATTTATTCGATATCCTTTTTGATAAAAAAAAGAGAAAAATTTACTCTTAATCACAACTTTTCTCAATCTGATTATAGTAAATTTTTCTCCCTATATAATTACTCTTCCTCTTGAGCTATTAAATTTTTCTCATACACTTTAAAGAATGGGAAATAGATAATAAGACTTACTACAACTAAAAGGAAGTAGAATATTAAGTTTCTAACATCTAGTGATGATAAATATCCTTGTATAAAAAATGGAGCAAATGATGGGTCTACAATATACCCCATAGAAATTAATTCTATTTTTTGAGCTATATATGTCATTGAAACTGTTACAATAGGAGTAAGTAAAAATGGTAATCCCAATATCGGATTAAATATTATTGGAGTTCCAAATATCACTGGCTCATTTATTCCACAAATCCCTGGAACAAAAGCTAATTTTCCCAGTGTTTTCAGTTGCTCTGATTTACTTCTTAGCATTAAAATAATTAACCCTAATGTATTTCCAGCTCCTCCCATTATAGCAACTCTGAACATTTGAAGGTTCATCAACATCTCTGGTTCTTTTCCCTGTCTTACAAGTTCAGCATTAATTCCAGTATTTGCAATTCCAATAGCAAATATTATTGGGAATATAACTGATGTTCCATTTATTCCAAATAACCATAATATATTTCCAAAAACTAATATTGCTAAGTATCCCCAAATGTTATTTCCTATATTTAAAGCTGGTGTTAATACAGCCATTATTAGATCTGGAATAGTTTTTCCTGTTTTTACAAAAATTATTACACTTAAACCATAAATTATAATAATATTTAAAAGTAATGGTATTAAAGCATTCATAAATGAAAGTACAGCTGGTGGTATATGCTCACTTTTAAACTTCCATCCTAGTCTCTCTACCAACATAGATATTTCAACACTTACTAGTGAAATAATGATAGCTATAAATAATCCATCTGCTCCTAGATAATGCATCACAATTTTACCATCTTCAATTGGAGCTGCTATCATTAAGAAAGTTGTCATTGAGATTAAACCAGATGTTAAATTATTTAGCTTGTACTCATTAGCTAAGGAATAAGCTATAGTAAAAGCTGTCATAAGTCCAACTACTCCCATTGTAAAATTAAATGGTTTTGTTATTATATCATAATTCTCTAAAGCAAATTTTTTCCAACCTATCATAAATTGTAAAAATATATTACTTGTATTTGGGTCTACTAATTCTAAATTTATCGGTGGATTCGCCACTATTAAGAATAAAGATCCTACAACTATAAGAGCAAGTGTCATCATCATTCCTACTGATATAGCTTGAAGATGTTTTTGACTCCCTAACTTACTTCCTATTGGTAATAATACCTTTTCTAATCTTTCTAAAAATTTCCCTTCCATATCTCCTCCCATTACTCTTGCCATGGATTAAACTTAAAAGCTGACGGTACTACATCATCTGGATTATACTTTTCTAATATCTTGTTATATCTCTCTTTATAATCATTATCTACTTCTTTTTGTGGAATAACTTTACTAGCTTCATTTAAGAAATGGAATGAGTCTCTTCCCATCTCTGCTCCTCTTACTGTATGCTTATCTAATGCATAATCAGGAATTTCTGGTACATATCCCATTGCAAAACTTTTTATTACAATATTTTTTAACAGATCACTTGATCTATCTTTTTCACATTTACAAAGATATCTTATAGCATGTATAAAGAATATTGGTCTATCCCCATCAGCATAGGCATACTCTTTTCTCATCTGTCTTAAGTTATTTACAAGTACTGCTGCCATAGGATCTCCCATTCCTATATCTTCTACAGATATAGCTGTAAGTCTTCTCCATAATTTTTCTTCCATTTGAGGTGAAGTAATATACATTTCATAAGCAAACTCACAAGCTGCCTCTACATTTCCTCTTCTTATTGATTTTTGAAGAGCTGATATAACCTCATCTCCAGCTAATCCATTTCTTGTAGTTGTTCTTGCCCAAGGGTCAGTAATAAATTTTTTTCCCATCTTATATCTCCTTTTTTTATAATTTTTATTGTATAATATGATTGGTGATGTACTTTGTTAGATATAAATTATATAGTAAAAAAACATAAATTAAACGATTTAGAAAAAAATATTCTTCTCTACATTCAAAATAAAATAAATAAAAATCAGAAACTCTCTATTCGAGAAACCGCTAAAGATAACTATACATCAACTACTGTTATCTATAGCTGTATTAAAAAAATTGGCTTTAAAAGTTTCCCAGATCTGATTTTTTATATTAAAAACTCCAATAAAAAACCAAATATTCAAACCGAGATAAATCTCTCAATACCTTTAGAGCTAATAAAAAAGTATAATGATCCTTTAATTATGTTTTGCTCTATTGGAATTGCTAATAATATAACATCTTACATGAATGAAAGAATGGCTCTTCTAGGAAAGCGTTCCATAGCTAACGGTCATATCCAACTTTTAGAAAATATAACAAATAACACTATTTTATTTGTTGTATCCGAATCTGGTGAAACAGAATCCCTTCTTGATATGATACAGATTGCTAAAAAAAATCATGTCCCTATAATCAGTTTTATAGGTAAGAAGGATTCTTCTGTTGAAAAAAAGTCAGATTACTCTTTTGTTTTAAATCACGGAATATTTTTTGCTAATGTCATATCTACTTTTGAACATCTTATATCTAAAATATAACAGATATCTAATATAAACGCAATATATACAAACAATAAAAAAACATTTTTCTAAATTTAGAAAAATGTTTTTTTTAACTATTTAAACTTTGTTAATAATTCTCTATATTGTTTTACCATAACTTTCAACATCGCCTTTTTTACAAATTGATACCACTTGAAAGTCATTCCCTCCATACCTTTTATAGAGTCTACTATCATTCTTTTTAAAAACTCATACTCTTCAAAACTTAACTTTAACTCCATTTGATCCTTTGTATCAGCAACAGATTTTACGTAATCAAAAAATTCTCCTAATCCACTTGCTTGTACACCCATAGCTGAAGTTGCAAATTGTTTCTTTACCTCTTCTATAAATTTAGATAGGAATTTCTTATTATTTTTATCTAAATTAACAGTTATCTTTCTTTTTCCTTTTCCTATTCTTTGAATATTGTTCATCATTCCCATCATGCTAGACATGTTGTTCATCTGCATTGGATTCATTCCATTTGGATTTACTCTTTGTGTTCTCATAAATTCCTCCCTATATCTTTCCAATTACTTTTTCTATATCTTCAATTGAAATTGCTCCTAACCTTAGTATTTTTGGCTTATTACTCATATCAATTATTGTAGACTCTGTTCCCAATGGAGATCTTCCTCCATCTATCAATAGATCAACTCTATTTTTAAAAACTTCTGACAACTCCTCATAGGCTCTTGGAGTTTTTTCTCCAGAAATATTTGCACTTGTTGTAGGAAGTAATCCCCCAGCAGCTCTAATTATTTTTAAAGCTATATCTAAATCTGGCATTCTTATTCCAACAGTATCTCCTTCTGCTGTCATAATATCTGGAACCCATTCTCTCTTTTTTAGTATAATTGTAAGTCCACCTGGCCAGAAATTTTTTATCAATTTATCTATAGCCTCTCTATTTTTATCCTCTATATAAGCTATTTCTTCTATCTTATCTATATCACTTACAAGAACAATAAGAGGTGATTTAAAACTTCTCTCCTTGGCTCTATATATTTTTTTTATAGTTTCTTCCGAAGAAATTATTCCACCTACTCCATAGACAGTATCTGTTGGATAAACTATCAATTTTCCATCTTTTAGTGATTTTTCTATAGCTAAAAGATCTATATTTTCTAAATTATATATCTTTTTCATACTTTACACCTTATTTCTAAACTCTTTCTAATTCTATCACATCTAATTAAAAAAAGCTAGCAAAATACTAGCTTTTTTCTAATTTAATTAATTTTCCATTATTAATTTTCTTTCAAATAACTCAGATACTGATTGGTTATTTACAATTCTTCTGATAGCTTCAGCAAAAATTTCATCTACAGATAAAACAGTTATTTTATCTAATTTCTTTCTTTCTGGTAAAGCTATCGAGTCAGTTATAATAACTTCTTTTAATGGAGCTACAGCAAGTCTTTCGATTGCTGGATCTGAGAATACTGCGTGTGTACAACAAGCATAAGCCTCTTTTGCTCC
This sequence comes from Candidatus Fusobacterium pullicola, assembly GCA_018883725.1. Lineage (NCBI taxonomy): Bacteria > Fusobacteriati > Fusobacteriota > Fusobacteriia > Fusobacteriales > Fusobacteriaceae > Fusobacterium > Candidatus Fusobacterium pullicola. Next base: position 18,677 of record JAHLFN010000034.1, read on the forward strand.
TCTTTCAATGATAGCAGCTGCTCCATTTGTTATTGTTCCAGCTGTATCTATCATATCATCTATAAATATAGCAGTTTTTCCTTGAACTTCTCCGATTAAGTTCATTACTTCTGACATATTTGGTTTTGGTCTTCTCTTATCGATGATAGCTATTTTACAATCTAGCCACTCAGCTAATTTTCTAGCTCTCTTTACTCCACCGATATCTGGAGAAACTACTACTACATCATCTCCATATAATCCTTTTTTCATGAAGTATCTTACCATTAAAGGTAATGCTTGCATGTGATCAACAGGGATATCAAAGAATCCTTGGATTTGGTCAGCATGTAAATCCATAGCTATTATTCTAGTAGCACCTGATTTTGTTAATAAGTTAGCTACTAATTTAGATGTAATTGGTTCTCTTGGATTAGATTTTCTATCTTGTCTAGCATATCCATAGTAAGGAATTATTACATTGATACTTTTTGCTGATGCTCTTTTTAATGCATCTACGAAAATTAATAACTCCATTAAGTTTTCGTTTACAGGTTCAGAAGTTGATTGTACTACGAATACATCTCTTCCTCTTACTGTTTCATCAATCTTAACGAATACCTCTCCATCTTTAAATCTAACTACTTCTGCTTTTCCTAAAGGTAGTCCATATTTCTCAGCTATCTTTTTAGCTAAGTCCTTGTTTGAAGTTCCAGCGAAAATTTTTACATTTTCTGAATTTATCATTTTTTATTTCCTCCAGTCGGTCTTAATAATTTGTTTACTTCTTGATACTGCTAATGAGTTACTAGGAACATCTTTTGTAATTACAGAACCTGCTCCTATAAGTGCCTTTTCTCCTATATTTACTGGTGCTACAAGCATACTGTCACTTCCTATAAAAGCGTCTTTACCTATTACAGTTTTAAACTTATTTACACCATCATAGTTACAAGTTATTGTTCCTGCTCCGATATTTGTATTTTCACCAACTTGTGCATCTCCTAAATATGTAAGATGACCAGCTTTTACTCCTTTTTCAAGAGTTGATTTTTTAACTTCCACGAAATTTCCAATGTGTACCTTTTCTTTTAGAAGAGATTTTGGTCTTATATGTGCAAATGGCCCCATAGTAACTCCATCTTCTAAGATACTCTCCTCTATTACTGAGCTTTCTACTCTGATATTATTCCCAAGTACACTATCTATTATTCTACTATTTCCTATAATTTCACAATTCTCTCCAATAACTGTTTTCCCTTGTAAAACTACACCTGGATATAGTACTGTATCTCTTCCTACCTTTACACTTTCCTCTACATACGTAGTTTCTGGATCAATTAGTATAACTCCCTCTTCCATCAGCTCTCTATTTTTTCTATCTCTCAATACTTTTCCAGCTTGAGCAAGCTCTACTTTCGAGTTAACCCCTAATATTTCCATTTTATCCTCTAGTATAAAACTTTGAACTTTTTTATTTTCAGAAACTTGAATACCAATTACATCTGTAAGATAGTACTCACCTTTTTCATTGTTATTATCTATTTTATCTAAAGCTTTAAAAAGTTCCTTTGAATTAAAGCAATACACTCCTGCATTTACCTCTTTTATTTTCTTGATCTCTTCACTAGCTTCTTTCTCTTCTACAATAGCCTTTACTAGTCCATCCTCTTTTACTATTCTTCCATATCCAAATGGATTTTCATAAATCGATGTCAATATTGTTGTTACAGCTCCACTCTCTTTATGATACTCATATAATGATTTTAGTGTACTCTCTCTAAGTAACGGAGTATCTCCACAAAGTATCATTACATCTCCATCATAACCTTCAAGTTTTTCCTTAGCTTGAATTACCGCATGACCAGTCCCTAACTGTTCTGTCTGTAAAACATAGTCGCAGTTCTCCCCAACAACTTTTAAAACTTCTTCTTTTTTATGCCCTAAGATTAGTATGTTCTCCTCTGGATTTAATCCCGATAAAGTATCTATAATCTTAGTTATCATCGGAATACCATTCACTTTATGAATTACTTTAGGCATATCTGATTTCATTCTAGTTCCTTTTCCAGCCGCTAGAATCAATGTTTTTAGTTTCATTAAAACTACACTCCTTTAAGTTATACTGTACATTCACAAAAAACATTTCATACGTGTTGAATTATACCATACTTATTCAACTATTTCAAGTTTAAGAAAAATCTTTTAAAAGTTTTTCGTAAGCTTCATTTATCTCTTTTAATTTATTTTCATGGTACTCTTTTTCTGAGTCACTTGCATTGCTGAATTTATCAGGGTGATGTTGTTTTACCAACTCTCTATAAGCCCTTTTTATCTCATCTTTTCCAGCAGTTTTACTCACTCCTAAAATTTCATAATATCTGCTTTTATCCTCAGCATAACCAAAAGGGTTATTCTCATAACCACCTTGACTCTGCCCGTTATAACTTCCTCCAGCTTGACGGAAAAAATCTTCAAAATTATTTGCATTAGTTCCATCATATCTATAATAATAAGTTCTTCTTGTTCTTTTTGGTTGATTTCTATTTCTTAGATAATTTATAAATATTATTAATAAAATTAACCAAAAGAAATTAACCGCAAACCATCCTAAAAATGCTACTAATAAAAATATTATAAAAAGTACAGGTATCATTCCAATGGCTCTATTAAAACCGAAAGAAATACCTATAACAAAAAACAATATCAATATAAAAGTCAACGAAATACTATAAATCATCTATTCTCCTTACATAAAATTTGAAGGGCTAAATAACCTTCTTTTCCAAACTCTTTTTTATTGTATTTATCTTTTCCCCTATTTTTTTATCCCTTGGATCTATTTCATAAGCTACTATATACTCTCTTAAAGCTCTCTCTAACAATCCCATTTTCTCATATTTTTCAGCAAAGTCTATATGAGCTTTATATATATCAAAATCTAAAAAAATAGCGAAGTCATAACTTGTTATTGCCTCCATTATTCTTCCAACTCTAGAATAAGCATTTCCTAATAAAAAATGTACAAACGCTACATCTGGATCTATATCTAAAGATTTTTCAAAGGCTTTTATAGCTTTTAAATACTCTTCATTTTCATAAAAAAGATGTCCTAAAAAAGCAAAGCCTTCTGCTTTATCATTTTTATACTCGATAACTTTTTTATAAACTTTAATCGCTTTTGAATAATCCCTCTTATGATATAAAATTATAGCTAGCTCTCTTAACAGATTTAAATCATTAGGATTTCCTAAAAGTAGTATCCTTATCTCTTCCTCTCTTTTTAATAACTTCTCTATATCAAGCTGATTAAAAATTTCTGTTTTTAATATATTTTTCTCCAATAATTTCAACCTCCTCACCAAAAGAGTTCCCTACCATATTATATCATAATTTTTTATTATATAAAGATTTTTTTATATGCTCACTATAAAAATAGAGATAAAGTTCTGCAATTAAAAATTACCTCTCTATCTCCATCTAAATAAAAAATATCAAGTACTAGAATGTATAAATTAATCCTGTTCCTAGTATATATATTACATCATTTTCAACTATTGGAGAATTTGATATCTCTCCTGAAAGCTTTGTTACTCCTGTAAATCCCATTATAGAAATATTATCATTAACTCTATAGTTACCCAATATTCCTACTCCTATTCTATGAGCTGATTTTCCATTGAAAGTATTTATAATTTTCTCTCCACTAGGTTTTCCTACCTCATTTGGATTAACTCCAAAATAGTAATCTACAAAGTTAGAGTCATAGAATACATAATTAATAGCTGGTACTACTGTCAAATTTGAAGTAATATGATAAGGTCTACTTATACTAAAATTAAAATGCCCTCCCTCTTCTCCATACTCTGCAGCTACTTTTGTTTGCAAATTATATATATTTGGATAGTAAGTTAATTCTATTCCCCCCATAAGATGAGTATCTCTATCCTCTATACCCTTATATCCATATTTCATATCACTATTTTTTACTTCATAACCACCAAAAGGCATACCATATAACGATAATACATAGTTATCCTCTTCTAGTATCCTATATCCTAATGATAGACCATATGTACTTCCACCTTTTATAAAAAATTTATCATACTCTACGTCTACTATTGGTAAAATATAATCATTTTTATCATTATGATATATTGGTGTTGTTACTCCATATCCTACTCCAATACTTCCAGCCATTATACTTTGAGCTATTACAAATAAAGCTCCTAGAATAGTTATTTTTCTTTTCATGAAAAACTCCTCCTATATTTTTTTATTTTAAATTCAACTAAAAATCCCCCAGCATACATCTATATTTTATCATATTTTCCAAAAAAAACAAATATCTCTATACTTTTGGTCATAATTTGCATTTCTTGTGCTTTTCCGAGATTTTAATCACATCAATTATAAATATACAACATAAAATATTCAATTAATAATTGACACCTCTATATAGATATGATATATTTTAGTTATAAAATATACAACTTGATAGACATCGTCTAAATTGTTTAGGAGGTTTTGATTATGAAATATGCTGAAGAAGGAATGCAGTATCATATAGGTTTAAGAAAGGGTGATGTTGGAAAATATGTAATTCTACCTGGTGACCCTAAACGTTGTGAAAAAATAGCAAAACATTTTGACAATGCTAAACTTATTGCTGATAGTAGAGAGTATGTTACTTATACTGGATATCTAGATGGAGTTAAAGTTAGTGTTACTTCTACTGGAATTGGAGGACCTTCTGCTTCTATAGCTCTAGAAGAACTTGTAAGAGTTGGAGCAGATACATTCTTAAGAGTTGGTACTTGTGGTGGAATGCAGCCTGAAATTATGGGTGGAGATCTAGTTATAGCTACTGGAGCCATTCGTATGGAGGGAACTAGCAAGGAGTATGCACCTATAGAGTTTCCTGCTGTTGCAAATTTAGATATCACTAACGCTTTAGTTCAAGCAGCTAAAGAATTAAAGAAAAAGTACCATGTAGGTATTGTTCAATGTAAGGATGCTTTTTATGGACAACATGAGCCTGAAACAAAACCTGTTGATTATGAATTAATAAATAAATGGAATGCTTGGGTACGTTTAGGATGCAAAGCATCAGAAATGGAATCTGCTGCTCTATTTGTTGTAGGTGATTATTTAAAAGTACGTGTTGGTTCATCTTTTTTAGTTGTAGCAAATCAAGAAAGAGAAAAATTAGGTCTTGAAAATCCTGTTATCCACGATACTGAATCAGCTATTGAGATCACTGTACAAGCAATTCGTAATCTAATTAAACAAGATAAAGAAGCTGGTATTTTATAATAATTTATATTAAACGGAGGATCAATGAAAGGTACTATAATTTTAATTGGTATAGTTGTATTATTTGGACTACTGTATCTTATCTCATCACATAAGAAGGAGATTAAATTTTCAATAGTTATTAAGGGAATTTTAGCTCAATTTATTATAGCTCTACTTCTAGTTAAATTCCCTTTTGGTAGAACTGTCGTTTCTAAAGTTTCAGATGTTGTTACTCAAATACTTAGTTATGGGTTCAATGGATTATCTTTTGTATTTGGTAGTTTAGCTGACCCTAGTCAACCTACTGGTTTTATATTCATAATCGGTGCTCTTGGGAACATCATATTTCTTTCAGCATTTGTAGCTGCTCTTTTCTACTTAGGTATATTAGGAACTATTGTTAAAGTTATCGGTAAAGTAGTTGGTAAAATATTAGGGACTACACAAGTTGAAAGTTTCGTAGCTGTTGCTAATATGTTCTTAGGACAAACTGAAAGTCCTATACTTGTTAGTAAGTACTTAGGAAATATGACTCAAAGTGAGATAATGGTAGTATTAGTTTCAGGAATGGGAAGTATGTCTGCTACAATTATTGGAGGATATACTGCTCTAGGAATTCCAATGGAATATCTACTTACAGCTTCTGCCTTAGTTCCATTTGGAAGTATAGCTATATCAAAAGTTTTATTACCAGAAGTTGAGCATGCTAAAGTTGTTGAAAATGTAAGTATGGATAGAAAAGGACATCACGAAAATATCATATCTGCTGTTACTGAAGGAGCTGTGAATGGTATTCAAGCTGTTATTGCAATAGCTGCATCACTTGTAGCTTTCATATCTATCGTTTCTCTAATAAATGGTATTTTAGGTACTTTTGGAATGAGTCTTGAAAGAATCTTTTCATATATATTCTCTCCATTTGGATTTTTTATGGGATTAGATGGTGAAAATATATTCTATGCTGGAGAGTTACTAGGATTCAAATTAGTATTAAATGAGTTCGTAGCCTTCCAAAACTTAGGACAACATATAGCCTCTTTAGATTATAGAACTGGTCTTATGTTAAGTATTGCAATGGCTGGATTTGCTAACTTCTCTAGTATGGGAATCTGTATCTCTGGTATCTCAATACTTTGTCCTGAAAAAAGACCTGTACTTGCTAGACTTGCTTTCAAAGCTATGATAGGTGGTTTTGCTGTAAGTATTTTAAGTGCAATGGTTGTAGGATTTATTACAATTATTTAAAAATATGTTATAATATATTGAGGTTGATTTTCAACCTCAATTTCTGTACTTGAAGGAGGTTATTATGCAAAAAATATTTGAAGATTATAAAGATATTTTAGATAAAGCTTTTGAAGTTATGGAAAAAGCTTATGCACCATACTCTAAATATCACGTTGGAGCATGTATAAAAACTACTGATGGAAAGTATCATGTTGGGGCTAATATAGAAAATGCTTCCTATGGACTTACTAACTGTGCTGAGAGAAGTGCTTTATTTCATGTATATTCTTTAGGATATAGAGAAGATGATATTGAATCTATGGCTGTTGTAACTAGAGGAAATACCCTTGGAAGCCCTTGTGGAGCTTGTAGACAAGTTATGGTAGAACTTTTAAAAAATGATACTCCGGTAGTAATTGCTAATACTAGCTCTCAAGCTATAATTACAAATATAGCTGAACTTTTACCTTTTTCTTTTACAAGTGAAGATTTAAAATAATAGGAGGAAAATAATATGACACCACACAATAATGCTAAAATAGGAGAGATTGCTAAAAACGTTTTAATGCCTGGTGACCCTTTAAGAGCTAAATTTATAGCTGAAACATTTTTAGATAATATAAAGTTAGTTAACTCTGTAAGAAATATGCTTGCTTATACAGGAACTTACAAAGGAAAAGAGATTACAGTAATGGCTTCTGGAATGGGAATGCCATCAATCGGAATCTACTCTTATGAGCTGTTCAATGTATATGGAGTTGAAAATATTGTTCGTGTTGGATCTTCTGGATCTTATGTAGATAAATTAGATGTTTATGATGTTGTTCTTGCTGATTCAGCATGGAGTGAATCAACATTTGCACGTACTCAAAATGGTTATGAAAGCGACACTGTATACCCTGATAAAGAGTTAAATGAAAAAATTATAGCTACTGCAAAAAGATTAGGAATCCCTTTACATGTAGAAAAAATTCACTCAAGTGATGTATTCTATGCTGAGTCAAATGTTGATGGATATAAAGAACATTTTGCTAAACATGGTTGTACTTGTGTAGAGATGGAAAGCTTCGCATTATTCCATAATGCAAAAGTTTTAGGTAAAAAAGCAGCTTGTCTTTTAACTATATCTGACTCTTTTACTTCACATAAAGTTACTACTCCAGAAGAGAGACAAACAGCCTTTACTAAAATGATGGAGATAGCTTTAGAAACTTTCGTTGACTAATAAGGAGAAATTCTATGAAAAGATATAAAAGAGTTTTCACAATAGTACTTGATTCTTTAGGGATTGGAGCTATGAAAGATTCTGAAAAATTTGGAGATGTTGGGGTTGATACTCTTGGAAACATAGCAAAGTCTGTTTCTGCTCTTCATATTCCAAACCTTCAGAAATTAGGACTTGCTAATTTACATCCAATTGATAATGTAGATTCTATATCTAATCCTTTAGGATATTTTGCTGCTCTAAATGAAACTAGTGTTGGAAAAGATACTATGACAGGACACTGGGAGATGATGGGATTAAATATCCAAACTCCTTTTAAAACTTTTACAGATACAGGATTTCCAAAAGAATTAATTGATGAATTGGAAAAAAGATGTGGTCGTAAAGTAGTTGGAAATAAATCAGCTAGTGGAACTGAAATTCTAGATGAGTATGGAGAACATGAAATAGCTACTGGTGATATGATAGTCTATACTAGTGCTGATTCTGTTTTACAAATTTGTGGACACGAAAAATATATGGGACTTGATAACCTTTATAAATATTGTGAAATAGCTAGAGAACTTACTATGAAAGATGAATGGAAAGTGGGAAGAATCATAGCTAGACCATATGTTGGAGAGAAAAAAGGTGAATTTAAAAGAACTAGTAACAGGCACGACTATGCTCTTAAACCTTTTGGTAAAACAGCTCTTGATTCTTTAAAAGAAGCTGGTTTCTCTGTAATCTCAGTAGGAAAAATTAATGATATATTTGATGGTGAGGGTATCACTGAAACTCATAAGTCTAAAAGTTCTGTACATGGAATGGAACAAACTATTGAGTTAGCTGAAAAAGATTTTACAGGTCTTTGTTTTGTAAACTTAGTAGATTTTGATGCCTTATGGGGACATAGAAGAAATCCACAAGGTTATGCTGAGGAATTGGAAAAATTTGATAAAAATCTAGGAGTTCTTCTTTCTAAATTAAAAGATGACGACCTTTTAATCCTAACAGCTGATCACGGAAATGACCCTACTTACATTGGAACTGACCATACTAGAGAGAAAGTTCCATTCATAGCTTACTCTCCATCTTTTAATAAAAATGGAAATCTTGGAGAATTCGATACTTTTGCAGTAATTGGAGCTACAATAGTGGATAACTTCGAATTAAATATGCCAACAAATACTATTGGGTACTCAATATTAGACAAATTAAATTAAGAAAGGATATAGTTATGGATAGAAAAAAAATATTAAATGCTGTTGATCATACACTACTAACTCAAAGTGCTACTTGGGAAGATATTAAGCAAATTCTTGATGATGGAATTAAATATGAAGTGGCTTCTGCTTGTATTCCTGCTTCATATGTAAAAAAAGCTAAAGAATATGTAGATGGTAAATTAGCTATTTGTACAGTAATTGGATTCCCTAATGGGTACTCTACAACTGCTGTAAAAGTTTTTGAAACAGAGGATGCTATAAAAAATGGTGCTGATGAAATAGATATGGTTATCAATATTGGAGATGTAAAAAATAGAGATTACCAATCTATACTAAACGAGATAAAAACTATTCACAAAGCTTGTAATGGTAAGATATTGAAAGTAATTATTGAAACTTGTCTTTTAACTGAAGAGGAAAAAATTAAAATGTGTGAAATAGTTACTCAATCTGGTGCTGAATATATTAAAACTTCTACTGGATTTTCAACTGGTGGAGCTACTTTTGATGATATAGCATTAATGAAAAAATATGTTGGAAAAGATGTAAAAATAAAAGCTGCTGGAGGAATATCATCTTTAGAAGATGCAGCTAAATTTATGGAACTGGGTGCTGATAGATTAGGAACTAGTAGAATAGTTAAAATTATAAAAGGTGAAAACGCTGAAAATATGTACTAATTCTTAACTTAGTTTCATTATTAAAATAATTATACAATAATAAAGAGAGACTCTAAAATTAATTATTGTCTCTCTTTTATTATTATTGTAATTATTCTATAGTTATACTTTCTCTAATTCAACTGTTAACTTTAACCTTTTTAACCCACTTTTAAGAGCTTTTATTTTTACTTTGCTAATCTTCATATCTGAAAGCTCTTCATCAGGAACATCTTGAAGTTTTGATATTCCATTATATTTTCCTATTAATTTTTCAATATCCTTTTTAGTAAGTTTACTTATTCTTCCTAAAAGTCTATATCCTTTTGGACTAACTTCATTATCTAATAAACTATAACTTTTCCCATAGCCAAGAGCATGTGAAAAATTTTCCAATTGAAGTAACTCTTCATCATCTAAACTTTTCATTCTTTCTCTTACTTCTTTATAATCTATTCCATCTTCTATATAGTCTCTTATTAAATCATACTCATCTTCTTCTATATCTTGATTTAAATCTTGAAATTGAAGATTCAATAATCTTCCCTCTACTCCTAATTCAACTACACAACTATTTACTTCATCTCCAATTCTTCTAAGCATTTCAAATCTTTGAAGTGCTGTAGCTACATCATATAGTGTCACTGTATTTTCTAGTTCCAAAATTGTTAAATTTGCCAATGCTCTATCTAATACAGATTTATATCTCTCCATTGTTTTTATAGCTTGAGAAGCTTCATTTCCTATTGAACCTATATCTTTTAATCTATATCTTATATTTTCCTTATACAAAGTGATAACATTTCTTCTCTCAGAAACTGCTATTACTAATTTCTCTGTTTGTTGTCCTGTTCTTTGAGCTGTTCTATGTCTTGTTCCACTCTCTGTAGATGTATATTTTCTATCTGGTTGTAAATGTACATTTGCATACATTATTTTTTTACATTCATCATCTAGAATAATAGCCCCATCCATCTTAGCTAATTCATACACTCTTTCTGGTGTAAAATCACATGCTAAATAAAATCCCCCATCTGATATTTTTTCTACATTTTCATCATAACCAACTACTATCAAAGCTCCCAGACCAGCTTCAAGTATATTATTCAATCCCTCTCTTAAAGCAGTACCTGGTATTACAAATGACAGCATCTCCTCTAGTTTTTTACTGTCCATCCTTATTCATCCTCTCCAAAAGTTCTTCTAAATTTTTTAAATATATTAATTTTAAATTATAATTATTTTTTTCTATCTCTTTTCTATTAGCCTCTGGAATATAAACACCCTTAAACCCTAATTTCTCTAACTCTCTAAGCCTTTTATCAATAAAAAATACTTTTCTAATCTCTCCTCTTAGTCCCAATTCTCCAATAGCTGCAATTTTTTGACTAATTTCAACTCCTTTATAAATTGATAACATTGAAATAAGTACTGCTAAATCAGCTGCTGGGTCCTCTATATTAAGACCTCCTGGAATATTTACAAAAATATCCTTCATAGCTAAACTCATATACATCTTCTTTTCAGCAATTGCCGTAAGAATTTGAATTCTGTTTCTATCAAATCCCTGTACAATTCTTTTAGGAATACCTATTGTTACATCAGTAAGAAGAGTTTGTATCTCTAGCAAAAAAACTTTTGTTCCTTCTAAAACAGGAACAACCATGCTCCCTATATTTTTTTCTTCTCTTTCACTTAAAAAATATTCTGAAGAGTTTTTAATCTCTTTCATTCCATCCTCTTCCATACTAAATACTGCTAATTCATTAGTTGAACCAAATCTATTTTTAGTACTTCTTAAAATTCTGTAAAAGAGTCCCTCTTCTCCTTCAAAGTTAAATACAGCATCTACCATATGTTCTAGTAATTTTGGTCCTGCCACTTTTCCATCTTTTGTTATATGTCCAACTATAAAAAATGATATTCCATATTTTTTAGCTAATTCTATAATTTTTAATGTACACTCTCTTATTTGAGTCGGAGTTCCTGGTATTGAATCCACAATAGAATTATACAATGTTTGTATAGAATCTACAATAACAACTTTTGGCTTTTTTGATATTAAATATTCATAAATTTTTGAGATATCTGTTTCCGACATTAAAAAAAGATTTTTACTCTTTATCTTTAATCTTTCTCCTCTGTTTTTAACTTGAGCTGGAGATTCCTCTCCTGATATATAGATTACATCTCCATATGCAGTATACTCATTTGCTACTTGTAACAGTAAAGTTGATTTCCCTATTCCAGGATTACCAGTTATTAGTACCACTTCTCCACACAGTAATCCTCCACCTAATACTCTATCAAACTCTCCTATTCTAGTCTTATATCTATCACTCTCTTCTGTTATTACCTCATCAAAAGAAAATACTTTTTCTGAAGTCTCTCTTATAGAAGTAACTGATGATACTATAGGAGCTCCCACTGAAGAAGATACTTCTAACTCCTCTTCAAAACTTCCCCAACTACCACATTGTGGACACTTTCCAGCCCATTTACTAGCCTTATATCCACATTCACTACATACATAAAAGCTCTTCGTTTTTGCCATCTACAACCTATCCTTTTAGACTCTCTGCCTTTTTCTTAATTATATCTATAATTCTTTCATCTACAAATATATCCAATCTAGCTCCTACTGTTGCTGCCTCTCTTACAGAACTTGAACTTAAGTACATATACTCTCTAGCTGCAGGTACAAATATAGTTTCTATCTCTCCATAAGATAGATCGTGATTTACAAAAGCATAACCTAACTCATATTCAAAATCAGATACAGCTCTCAATCCTCTAATAATTATCTCAGCACCATTTTTCTTCATAAACTCTATTAAAAGTCCATCAAAACTTTTAACTTCAACTTTATCTCCAAATTCTGATACCAATATATCTATCATCTGTTTTCTTTCTTCCAATGAAAACCAACATTTTTTATTTGTATTATTCATTACAGCTACAATTAACTTATCTGTAATCTTTAATGACTTCTTTATTACATCTAAATGCCCTTTAGTTATTGGATCAAAACTTCCTGCATAAACACCTATTTTCATATTTTTCACCTTTACTTCATCAAAACAATTTCATAACTATAATCATTTTGACCATTTTCTTCTAGAAGAAGTTTTTTCTTTCTATTTTTCACATATTCATCTACAAATTCAAAATATAACTCTTTAAAATCCACTTTTAATTTTTTAGATAAAATTACCTTTATAGTTCCTATATCTTCATCTTTTACACACTCTTTTATCTCCGCTATTATCTCATGTATAGTAGCATCTTTTGATTTTATTTTTCCAGTTCCATCACACATAGGACATCTCTCTTGAAAATAGCTATAAAGTGGTTTTCCTGTTCTCTTCCTTGTCATCTCAATAAGACCCAAATCAGTAAAGTGAACTATATTATTTTTTATTCTGTCCTTTGAAAGATTTTTTTCTAACTCTTCTAATACCTTTATTTTGTCCTCTTCCAATCTCATATCAATAAAATCTATTATAATAATTCCACCAAAATTTCGTAATCTCAATTGTCTTGGTATCTCTCTAGCTGCTTCTAAATTAGTATTTAAAACTGTCTGCTCTAAGTTATAACTTCCAGTATTTTTACCTGTATTTACATCTATGCTTATTAAAGCCTCTGTTTTCTGGATTACTAAATATCCACCACAATCCAATCTTACTTCCTCTTTTAAAGCATTCTCTATCTCTCTTTCCACTCCATAAATCTCAAAAATACCTTTATTTTCATCAGTAAATAACTTTATCTTTGTTTTTAATGTTTTTTCACTAAAAGCATTTATATAGTCTATAACTTCCCAATAGACTTCTTCATTATCTACAATAAGCTCATCTATATCATTTGAAAAAATATCTCTCAAAACTGTTGCTACTATTCCATTATCCTTATAAAGTACCTCTCCTATTTTAGCAGTACTTGTTTTTTTATCAATATCTTCCCATTTTTTTACTAAATACTCCATCTCTCTTTCGAAATGAAAAATAGTCTTATCTTGAGCAGCTGTTCTAATTATCACTCCCATATTTTCAGGTTTTAATTCCCCTACAAGCTCCTCTAATCTTTTTCTTTCTTCTTCATCTTTTATCTTTTTAGATATAGCTATATGATTATTATTTGGCATCAATACTAAATATTTTCCTGGAATGGTATAGTGAGTTGTAACTCTAGCTCCTTTAGTCCCTCTTGGCTCATTTAAAACTTGAACCACAACCTCATCTCCAACTGTTAATATATCTTCAATTGGTCTATCACTATTACATATTCCATCTAAATATTTTTCTTCAAACTCTCTTAAATCGTTTACATACAAAAAAGCATTTTTCTCTAATCCTATATTTACAAAGGCTGACTCCATTCCCGGAAGAACATTAGCTACCTTTCCCTTATAGATATTTGAGTTTATTCTTCTCTCTTCCTCCCTCTCTATAAGGATCTCTACTACCTTTCCATCTTCTATTATAGCTGCTCTTGATTGAAACTCATCTATGTTGATTACTATTTGATTCATCTATTTTAACTCTCCTCTAAGTACATCTAACCTAGAATATTTTTTTCCATTTACAACTATATTATCTTTTTCAATCGAATTATCTATCTTTATATTAAAATATTCTTTTAGTCTTACTCTATTTGCTTTTTTTATTCCAACGATTTTAGATATATCTTTTTCATTTGCTATTATTTCTAATTTTCTCTCTTCAGCTATAATTTTCTTTAAAAAATCATAATAAATTTCTGTTTCAACTAACTCTCTAAAAGCTGGATGAAATGGACCACTTAATACTACTCCATCCTCTCTTAAATCCTCACTTGGTTGTAAGCCAACTCTGATTATATTTATATTATTACTTTCCAAAAGAGCATATATCTTTCTAGTTCTCTCTATTGCTCCCTCTAGTGATAATGGTAAATACTCTCCATCTAAAAACATTTTCTCCATTTTAGTATTTTTTATTACTAAAGTAGGATATATTCTTACCATATCAGGTTTCATACTTAGTGCTTTCACAGCTGTTTCATAATCATTTTCATCTGTTGATTGTGGTAAACCAATCATCAGCTGTATTCCTAATTCTATTCCATATTTTTTTATTGTTTTACAAGCTTCTTCAACAACACTTACTGGGTAATATCTTTCGGTTGCTAATAAAACCTTCTCATCTAAAGATTGTACACCTAATTCTACAGAAGTTACCCCATATTTTTTTAATTGAGCTACTATCTCATCATTTATACAATCTGGTCTTGTAGATAACCTAATTCCAGCAATATCACCTTTTTTTATATATTCATATGCTGTCTTTAAGTATTCTTCTTGGAGTTTCATAGAGATCCCTGTAAAAGTTCCACCAAAGAAAGCCACTTCTTTCTTGGAATTCTTTGGAAGAGTTTCTAAGTACATCTCTATAGTATTCTTTAAATCCTCCATTGTAACATCTGTCTCTCTACCATTTATCTTTTTTTGATTACAAAATACACAAGAGTTAGGACATCCAAAATGACTTATAAATATTGGAATATTATAGTGCTTCATGAATCTTTACTCCTAACTTTTTACAAAGAGACTTAGCCGCTGCTTGCTCTGCTGTTTTCTTATTTTTTCCAGTTCCACTTTCTGTCTCTTCTTTATCTATACCATTATTAATTTTTACCTCTATCTCAAATATTTTTTGATGATCTGGACCTATCTCTCTAATTACAGAATACTCTGGAATAACCTTATATGTTTTTTGGCTATACTCTTGTAATATTGTTTTAAAATCTAAAATATCTTCATTACTATCTACATGATCAATTGCATCTTTTATATGTGTTAGTACAAATTTTTTAGCTGTTTCAAAATTTGAATCCATATATATAGCACCTAAAATAGCTTCAAAGGCATCTCCTAAAATTGAACTTCTCTCTCTTCCTCCAGTTAGCTCCTCTCCTCTACTAAGTAAAAGATATTTTCCTACCTCTAACTTTTTAGATATTCCTGCTAATACTGGTTCACTTACTACCATTGACTTTACCTTAGCTAAATCTCCCTCAGTTGAATCAGCATAACTTTTATACAAATATTCAGTAACAACAAGATCTAGAACTGCATCACCAAGCAGTTCTAGTCTCTCATTACTTATCTTTTTATATCTTCTATGCTCATTTCCAAAAGAACGATGAATAAGTGAATTTTTTAGAAGTTCTTTATTTTTAAAAGAATACCCTAGATTTTTTTCGAAATCCAAGTAGTTCTTCTTCATTATTTCCTCCTAAATTCTATTTAAACTTTTTCATAGCTATTACAGCGTTATGTCCTCCAAATCCTAATGAACTTGACATCGCTACATTTATCTCTTTCTCTATAGCTTTATTTGGTACATAATTTAAGTCACATTCTGCATCTGGATTATCATAGTTTATTGTTGGTGGAATAATTCCTTCTGATATAGCTTTAGCTATTATTACAGCCTCTATTCCTCCAGCTGCACCTAGTCCATGCCCTGTTGCTCCCTTAGTTGAAGATACCATTAAATCTTTAGCGTGCTCTCCAAATACTGATTTTATAGCTGCTGTTTCATTTCTATCATTTGCCGGTGTTGATGTCCCATGAGCATTGATATATGTTACATCTTCAAGAGCTATATTTCCCTCTTTAAGAGCCATTTTAAATGCTCTTGCTGCTCCCTCTCCACCATCTGCTGGAGCTGTTATATGGTAAGCATCACAAGTTTCTCCATATCCTATTACTTCAGCATATATCTTTGCTCCTCTAGCTTTCGCATGTTCTAATTCTTCAAGAATTAATATTCCTGCTCCCTCTCCCATTACAAATCCATCTCTATCTGCACTAAATGGTCTAGAAGCTTTTGTAGGCTCATCATTTCTTGTAGATAATGCTTTCATATTTGCAAAAGCGTTCATAGCAAATGGAGTTATTGAAGCCTCTGTTCCTCCTGCTATCATAACCTTTGCTCTTCCATTTTTTATCATTTCAAAAGCATCTCCAACTGAGTGAGTTCCTGCAGCACAAGCTGTAACAACTGATTTATTTGGTCCTTTTGCCCCAAAATAAATTCCTATATTACCAGATGCCATATTAGCTATCATTGCTGGAATAGTAAATGGAGATATTCTTTTTACTCCTTTTTCCATCATAGTTTGATGTTGAGCTTCAAATATTTCTATTCCTCCTATACCAGAAGATACAATTACTCCAATATCTTCAGCATTATTTTCATCTATTACTAATTTAGAATCCTCTAATGCCATTTTTGTTGCTGCTATAGCAAATTGAGTATTTCTTGCTAATTTCTTTACCTCTTTTTTCTCAATTCCAAATTCAACAGCATCAAAATCCTTTACCTCTGCTGCTATTTGCACTGGCATATCAGTTGAATCATACGACTCTATTCTTCCTACTCCTGTTTCCCCAGCAACTATTCTTCTCCAACTTTTTTCAATTCCTGTTCCTAGTGCAGTTATTAGTCCTATTCCTGTAACTACTACTCTATTCACAATATCACCTCATTTTATTTTACTATATATAAGTAACGGGGTACTTTCATACCCCGCCTTTTCTTATTTGATTTAATTATTTAGATTCGATATAATCAATAACGTCTTGAACTGTTTTGATTTTTTCTGCATCTGTATCAGGGATTTCTACGTCGAACTCTTCTTCGAAAGCCATTATTAACTCAACAGTATCTAATGAATCTGCTCCTAAATCCTCTACGAAGTTTGCCTCAGGTACTACTTGCTCAGCGTCTACTCCTAATTGCTCAACTACTATTTCTCTTATTTTATCTAACATTTTTCTTCCTCCTTAATTTTTTCTTTATATAAAACGTTATATATAATAGATTTTACTATATATTTGATAAATCTTCAAGTTTTTCTATATTTTTTACTTCAATTTCTTTATCAATTTTTTTAATAAGTCCTGCTAAAACCTTTCCAGGTCCTATTTCGTAAATAGTTGTAACCCCTTCAGATTTTAATTTATTTATAGTATCTACCCATTTTACTGGTCCAAAACTTTGTCTATATATCTCTTCTTTTACTTCAGCTACAGATGTTAAAATTTCAGCATTGGTATTAGCTACTAATTTTATATCTGTCATAGTAAAATTATATTTATTCGCTTCCTCTTTTAATCTCTCTCCTGCCTCTTGCATAAGCGATGAGTGGAAAGGTCCTGATACAGCTAACGGCATAGCTCTTCTTGCTCCAGCTTCCTTTAATACCTCACAAGCCTTTTCTATAGCTGCTTTTTCTCCAGCTATTACTGTTTGTTTAGGTTCATTAAAGTTTACTGCCTCTACTACTCCATCTACCTTTTTTAACTCTTCAACAATTTTATCTGAATCAAGTCCAATTATTGCAGCCATTCCACCATTTACTTTTTGAGCTACCTCATTCATAAATTTCCCTCTAGCTGCTGTTAATTTTACTGTATCTTCTATTGATAAATAACCAGCCGCTCCAAAAGCTGCATACTCTCCTACAGAGTGTCCTGCTACATAGTCAGCTTTTATTCCTTTATCTTCTAATAATTTTGTTAAAATTAAACTCATTGATACTATTGCTGGTTGTGTATTTTTAGTCTCTTTTAATGCTTCTTCTGGTCCTTCAAACATAACTGTTTTTAAATCAAAATCCAATTTTGAAAATAGATTATCAAACTCTTTTCTAGCTAATTCACTATTTTCATATAATTCTTTTCCCATTCCAACATATTGCGTCCCTTGTCCTGGGAATACAAAAGCGATTTTAGACATATTATCCTCCTTAATAAAACACCTGTCTTTTAATATATCATAGCTATATAAATATGTCAATATTTATTACTCTTATTCTTTAATAAGCCCACTTCATTATTATTGAACCATAAGTAAGTCCTGCTCCAAATCCAGTTAAAGCTATTAGATCTCCTTTTTTTACTAATCCTTTATCTAAAGCTTCCCCTAAAGCAAGTCCTACTGAAGCTGCTGAAGTATTTCCATATTTTTTTAGATTCATATAGAATTTATCTACTGGAACATGTATTCTCTTAGAAGCCGCTTCTATTATTCTTACATTTGCTTGATGTGGAAATATCATACTAAGCTCCTCTGCTTTTACATTTGCTATCTTTAAAGCTTTATTTGTAGCACTAGGAAGTGCATGTATAGCAAATTTGAATACATCTTGCCCCTTCATTCTCATAAAATTTTCTCTATTTTCTATAGTTTGAATATTATTTGGTTTTTTACTTCCTCCAGCTGGTGTTCTTAATATATCATCATCTTCACCCTCTGCTCCTAGATAAGTAGATAACATTCCAAATCCTTCTTCTACCTCTCCTACTACAGCTGCTGCTGCTCCATCACCAAATAATATACAAGTATTTCTATCTTGCATGTCAATTATTCTCGAAAGTGTTTCTCCACCTATTACTAGGATATTTTTATAAATTCCTCCTCTTATCATTCCACCTGCAACTGTTAAACCATAGATAAATCCACTACATGCTGCTGTTAAATCAAAACAAGGTATCCCTTTAGCTCCTAATTTTTGTTGAACTAGGCAGGCAGTAGCTTGTACTAAATAATCAGGTGTACAAGTAGCAACTATTATCATATCTATATCTTCTATGCTCATATTTGCTTTCTCTAATGCTTGTTTTGCTGCAGATGCACATAGATCTGATGTTGCTTGTTCTGAAGAGGCAAATCTTCTTTCTTCTATTCCAGTTCTAGTTCTTATCCACTCATCACTTGTATCTATAATTTTTTCAAAATCAAAGTTTGTCATTACTTTCTCTGGAACATAATATCCTAATCCTTTGATACCTATACTTTTAAATTCCATTTTTCCTCCTAATCTAAGGTTTTTTCAACACTGTTATCCATATCAATAACTTTTTTAAGCTCTTCAACAAAATTCATCTCTGCAAATTTATTAGCTACTTTTATTGCATTCTTTATCCCGTTTGAATCTGAATTTCCATGAGCTTTTATAGAAAGTCCATTTAAACCTAAAAACATTGCTCCACCATACTCAGAAGAATCCATTTTCTTCATTACATGTTTCATAGCTGGCTTTAATAGTAACGCTCCTATTTTATAAATAAAACTTTTACTAATCTCTTCTTTTAAAGACGAGACTACAAATTTAGCTATTCCCTCAGCAGTTTTCAACACCATATTTCCAGTGAATCCATCTGTAACTACTACATCTATTTTACCATTCATTACTTCTGTACTCTCAATATTTCCAGCAAAATTTATACTTTTATTCTCTCTTAATAGATTATATGCCTCTCTTGTTACTTCGTTTCCTTTTCCTTCTTCAGTTCCTATATTTAATAAACCTACAGTAGGATTTTTCTTTCCTAAAAGGATTTCTAAGTATTTTGAACCCATCATAGCATACTGACTTAAAAATTCAGGTTTACAATCTGCAGTTGCTCCCACATCTAACATCAACATCTTATCTTTCTTATTAGGAAACATTGTCGCAATAGCAGGTCTTAATACACCTTTTATTCTCTTTAACTTTAATTGACTAGCTGTAATTAAAGCTCCAGTATTTCCTGCAGATACAGACGCATCTACAACTCCCTCTTTTACTAGCTCTAAAGTTCTATTCATAGATGAATCCTTTTTACTCTTAACAGCTATAACAGGGTCATCAGTCATCTCTATAACTTCTCTAGCATCAACTATCTCTATTCTTTTATTGTCATATTTATATTTTTTTAACTCCTCTTCTATGACTTCTTTCTTTCCTACAAGTACAAGATTTAGAGTTTCAACTTCCTCTAATGCCTTAATAGCTCCTTTTATTGCTTCAAAAGGTGCTTTATCTCCTCCCATAGCATCCAGCGCTATTTTCATTATTGTCCTCCCATATAGAATTTCTTCTTTTATATTATACATCATATTTTAAA
>JAHLFN010000035.1 GCA_018883725.1 Candidatus Fusobacterium pullicola
TACTTTTTACTCTCTCTATCTCTTCAATCTCCTCTAATGAAAATTGAATCTCTCTCTCTACTTTAAACTCTTCTCTTTTTCTTAACCACCCATCTACTTCTGGAAGAGCTGAGGTAATTAGAGTTTCCACATCTTTTTCAGTTACTTTTCCATCTAAATAATCAGATACTATCTTAAAAAAGCTCAATTGATAACTTTCAAAAAAATATGTAGTTGCCTCAAATAATCCAGCTCCCTCCATATCAACTAATTCCCCTATAACACCCTCTTCATTGTAAACAGGAGAATTAAAACTTTCTAAGCTTCCCTCTTTAAAAGGATGTTCAAATACCATATCTGGGTAATAATTTCTAGATAATTCAGAATTTATTATTCTATTACATAATACTATATCACCTATTTGATATTTTCTACTCTTAGCTCCACAAATTCCAATATTCAAGAATATATCATCTTCATCTATCACACTTTGGGAAAGTATGTGAGTTAAAGCTATAGCACTTTTTAAGACTCCAGCTCCTGTTACAATTAAAGTAATTCTCTCATTTTTAAAAACTTGTAATTTTTTTATCTCATTATCTCTTTTTAAATTAAAATACTTAATTATAGGTTTAGCTTCTACTCCTAAAGCTACCGAAATATATATCATCTTCTCTCCTCTTTTATCTTTTAATAAAAGTATAACTTACCTATTATCTTTCGTCAATTAGAAAATTAAAAGAAGGGAGTATAGCAATAAACTTTGCAATAACTCCCTATCAAATACTATGTAGCTATAAAAATTTACCTAATCAAGCTTTTTTAAAGCTTCTACTACAAGTTGCATCTCTTCTTCTAACTTACCTTCTAAAGCTTTTATCTCTTCAATTTTTTTCTCTTTAGCCAGCTTCATGATCTCTAATGAATATTGAAAAATTTTATTAAGTCCTAAATTTCCAGATACGCCCTTCAATGTATGAGCTTCTACTCCAACTTTATCAATATCATTATTTTCTAATGCTTCTTTTAAATTTGTGAAACTTTTATCATCTATAAATTTTTTTAAAAACTTGATATAGAAACTTTCCATATTTCCAAATCTTGCTAAGCTACCTTGAATATCTATATCTATAGTATCTTTTAATTCATTTAGGTTCATATTATCTCCCCCTCATTTTTTATCTTATCTAGAGTATATAATATTTAAAGTTTTTTAGCAATCTTTATTAAATTTTTGTTAACATATGTCTCATCTTATCTTTTTTAGTTCTCATATATTTTTCATTAGTTTCATTAAATCCAGTTTCAATAGCTTCTCTTCCTGTTACTTTCATTCCATAATCTTCTAGAGCCTCTATTTTAGCTGGATTATTTGTCATCACTCTAACAGATTTAACTCCTAGAGCTTTTAACATTTGAACAGCTACTGCATAATCTCTCATATCTGGAGCAAATCCTAAAGCCACATTTGCCTCTACTGTATCAGCTCCTTCATCTTGAAGTGTGTAAGCTTTTAATTTATTTAAAAGTCCTATACCTCTTCCCTCTTGTCTTAGATAAAGAACAACTCCTTCTCCCTCTTCATCTACTCTTTTCATAGCTCTTTTTAATTGAGAACCACAATCACATCTTAAAGAACCTAAAATATCTCCAGTAAAACATTCAGAATGTAATCTTACTAAAACATTCTCTTTTCCTGCTACATCTCCTTTTACTAAAGCAATATGCTCTTTTCCATCAAGATTATTTTCAAATCCTACAATTTCAAACTCTCCAGATCCAGTAGGCATCTTAGCTCTTACATTTACTTTCATTAATTGTTCATTCATTTTAATATATTTTTGTAAGTCAGCAATAGATATCATCTTCATATTTAACTCTTTTGCTAGGATTTGTAGATCATCAAATCTAGCCATTGTTCCATCTTCTTTCATGATTTCACAACAAAGTCCCATCTCTTTTAAACCAGCTAATCTCATTAAGTCAACAGTAGCCTCTGTATGTCCGTTTCTAACTATTACTCCACCTTTTTTAGCTACTAGTGGGAACATATGTCCAGGTCTTCTAAACTCATAAGGTTTAACATTATCATCTAAAGCTTTTAATGCTGTTAATGAACGCTCATAAGCTGATATTCCTGTTGTTGTATCTATATGATCTATTGATACAGTAAAAGCTGTACTGTGATTATCAGTATTATCATAACACATCGGAGGTAAAGCTAATTTTTTAGCATACTCCTCAGTCATAGGCATACATATTAATCCCTTTCCTACTGTTGCCATAAGATTGATATTTTCTGGAGTAGCAAACTCTCCAGCACAGATGAAGTCCCCTTCATTTTCTCTATCTTCATCATCTACTACAATAATAACTTTACCTGCTCTTAACTCTTCAAGAGCCTCTTCTATTCTATCTAACATTATTATTCACTCCTCTAAAAACCATTTTTTAGTAGAAACTCCATAGTAATTCCCTCTTTTTTCTCAGAAGGCTCATCTTGAAATTTCATAAATCTCTCTATATATTTTCCTATTAAATCTGTCTCTACATTTATATAGTCTCCAACTCTTCTCTTCCCTAGAGTTATCATCTCCTGTGTATGAGGTATCAAAGAAACTCCAAAAGTTGTATCTCCTAATTTCATAACAGTCAGACTTGCTCCATCAAGGGTAACTCTTCCCTTTTCAACTATATACTTCATATATTTTCTCTCTATTTCTATCTCATATATCTTAGCTATCCCTTCTGGAGTTATTGATACTACTTTTCCTTCACAATCTACATCTCCAGTTACTAAATGTCCACCTAATGGAGTAGCTAAAGTTATTGACTTTTCTAAATTTACTTTATCCCCAACCTTTAATCTTTTAAGGTTAGTTCTTTTTACTGTCTCATACATACAATCTGCAGTAAAAAAATTACTTCCTAACTCTGTGGCTGTAAGACATGTTCCGTTTGTCGCTATACTATCTCCTAGTTTGGCTCCCTCTAAAACTTTTTTACACTTTATTTTAAGTTTTATAGATTTTTCACCATTTTCAATAGCTAAAACCTCTCCCATCTCTTCTACTAATCCTGTAAAAATAGCACTCACTCCTCTCTATCTGTAAAACTCCATAGATACATTATTTCCGTAGCTATTTATCTTTACATTTTCCAGCTCAAATCCATCTGCTATATTTTCTACAGAAAATCCCTTTACAAAAGATATAGCTTTCTCATCTCCCAATATTTTTGGAGCTATGAATATCTCTCCACCATCTATTGCTTTTTCTTCAAAAGCTTTTGAAATAAGATAACTTCCACCCTCTAAAAGTATTCCATCTATTCCTAATTCACCTGTTTTCTTCAAAATATCTGAAATTTTAAAATCAGTTCCCTCTAAATAAACAAGCTTTACTTTTCTTTCTTCTAATTCCGATACTTTTTCCTTTTCTCTATTATTCTCAGAAGTTATGACTATGCTTTTCCCATCTTGAAAATTTACAAATTTACTCTCTAAAGGTATATCTAAATTTGGATCTATTACTATTCTATATGGATTTCTAGCATTCTCTATCCTTGCAGTTAAACTCGGATCATCCTTTATAACAGTGTTTATTCCTACCATTATTCCCATATATTTATTCCTCAATTTTTGAACTTTTTCTCTAGCTAGTTCATTTGTAATCCACTTAGAATTTCCTGTTTTTGTAGCTATCTTTCCATCTAGTGTTATTCCACACTTTAAGAAAAGATAAGATGTTTTTTCTGATATATACTTCATAAAAACTCTATTAAGTTCTTTTGCTTCTTTATCCATTACTCCAGTGATAACTTCTATTCCAGCTTCTTGGAGCATCTTTATTCCTCTTCCTGACACTAAAGGATTGGGATCAAGAGAGGCAACAATACATCTCTTGATACCCATTTCTATTATCTTTTTAGCACATGGTGGAGTCTTTCCATAGTGTGAACATGGCTCTAAAGTTACATAGATATCTGCCCCTCTTGCTTCTTCTCCTGCCATCTCTAAAGCAAATACCTCTGCATGAGGTCCACCATATTTCTTATGATATCCTTCACCGATAACCTTATTATTCTTCACTACTACCGCTCCTACCAAAGGATTTGGATTTACAGCTCCCTCTCCAAGAGCAGCTAATTCTAAAGCTCTTGCCATGTACTTTTTATCCATAATTACATCCCCTTTAGTAAATTTACCATTTCTAAAGCTGTAACTGCTGCATCAAAACCTTTATTTCCAGCTTTAGTTCCTGCTCTTTCAATAGCTTCTTCTATACTATTTGTTGTTAATACTCCAAATATTACAGGTATATTGCTATTTAAGCTAACTGTTGCCACTCCTTTTGAAACTTCTGCACATACATAATCAAAGTGTGGTGTTGATCCTTTTATTACTGCTCCTAAAGTAATAATTGCATCATACTTTCCAGATTCTGCCATTCTTTTTGCTACAAGTGGAATTTCAAAAGCTCCTGGTACCCAAGCTAAATCTATGTTATCAGCTTCTACTTCGTGTCTTAATAGTGCATCTTCTGCTCCTCCGATAAGTTTAGAAGTAATAAACTCATTAAATCTAGCTGCTACTATACCTACTCTTAATCCTCTACCTGTAAAATTTCCTTGTAATACTTTCATTTTCTTCCTCCTTAGTTTATCAGGACAAATAAAAAGCCCAGATTCTCTCTGGGCATATTAAAAAAGTATAAGATTTCTTTGCAGACATCTTTTCTTCTTCCATCCAGACTTTACTGTCGGTTTTGGAATTTCACCAAATCAGAATTATAAAAATTCTCGTGGACTATTACCACCGGTCGGGAATTGCTCTCACTCACCCTGCCCTGAAGATATATATTTTATTATTCTAATTTAAGTATAAGCTTATTAATTTGATTTGTCAATACTTATTTTACATTACTTTTTGGGAGATATAGTACTCATAATTCCACTTTGATTAAATATAAAAGAATAGCGGGGTCGATAGCCTCAGTAATAGCAATGGCATTTACATTCCACTCTGATTAAATATAAAGGTTAAATAATATACGTGATACTTGCTATATTCTAACTCGATTTACATTCCACTCTGATTAAATATAAAGGCCCTCATCATTGAATAAAACAAACTCGCCTTTGTTTAATTTACATTCCACTCTGATTAAATATAAAGTTAATATGATAAAATTTTCTATAAAAGGAGGGGTAAGCTATTTACATTCCACTCTGATTAAATATAAAGTAGTTCAACATGATATTCCCATTTGAATAATTTTTTTGATTTACATTCCACTCTGATTAAATATAAAGGCTTTTTCAACCAGGTTATCTCCATAGGATGCTACTAATTTACATTCCACTCTGATTAAATATAAAGAACACCTGACAATGATATGCTCATACTAGACTGTTACCAATTTACATTCCACTCTGATTAAATATAAAGTTCTGATTTTAAATTTTCCATTTTTTCTAATATTTCTTCATTTACATTCCACTCTGATTAAATATAAAGCTTGAATCACAACCATTTGGACATTTTTGTCCTACATTTACATTCCACTCTGATTAAATATAAAGTTTAAATGATATTTGCGAGGCTGGAGCCGCGATGTACATTTACATTCCACTCTGATTAAATATAAAGTTCTCAACATACTCTTTTCCACAATATTTACAAACATTTACATTCCACTCTGATTAAATATAAAGTAACAGATAGATTATATTTTAAAGCAAGTAAAGGTCAAATTTACATTCCACTCTGATTAAATATAAAGCATTAGCACTTACTTCTCCTGATTTTAATGCTACATATATTTACATTCCACTCTGATTAAATATAAAGATAGAAGGTCGTTTCTTACTCGGTACTTCAGGTACATTTACATTCCACTCTGATTAAATATAAAGGTAAATATTTTGAGTATGAATCAGATCCATCTAACATATTTACATTCCACTCTGATTAAATATAAAGCCTTTTTGAAAGGTCATATAATTTTTTATTAATTGATTTACATTCCACTCTGATTAAATATAAAGACGTTATCTATCTACTCCTTATTTTATCTTACATTATCTTATCATTTTTGTCTACCTCAAAATATAATAAAAAAATTTACCAATAATTACTCAAAATTTTTAGTTTTTTTCTTCAAAGTCTCTAGTTTTCTACATTGTCGTTCTCCTACTATTTTTACACTATTAATGGTCGACAAATTTTTTAAAGAAAATTAGAAGTTTTATCATCTATCATTCCCCAAAACTCTTTATTTAACCATTTACTATCTCTACTTTTAAATAATATTACAGAATCCTTATCTTTTCTTATCCATTTATACAATTCAAATTGTAACTTATTTAGAGAACTTATATTTATTTCCCCTTCAAATGTTGAGTTCTGAATATGACTAAGATATTTTTTACAAATCTTAAAAACATTTCTTAAAACTTTTGCTCCTGTTTCATCTAATTTAATATCATATACTAAAATTATATACATAATTACCACCACATTTTAAATCCTTCATATTTTTTATCACCCAAAATATGTTTTATTATTTTATAACATTCTAAACGAATTAAATATTGATAACTTACTTCCCTATTTAATTCTTTATGAGTTATTACACTTTTTAATTTTTTCTCATACTCCTCTAGAACTTTTTTCCTTCCCTTATCCTTTAGATAATAATAATTTGAATCTTTTTCAAAATCTTCCTCTGTAATAATGTTTTTATTTAACAAAGAAAAAATCAATCTATCTACCACTAATGGTTTAAAAATTTCTGAAATATCTAAGCAAAGAGAAAATCTTCTATCTCCAGCACTATGCAAATAGCTTATTGTTGGATTTAATTGAGTTTTATAGATTTCAGATAAACATGTGGTGTACATTAAAGAGTTAATAAAAGAAATTAGTGTATTTATCATATTATCTGGAGGACGTTTTACTCTTTTTTCAAATTCTATCTCTTGATTTACCAAAATATTCCAAGCAGAATAATATATTTTTCTAATATTTCCCTCTACTCCCATTAATTCATTTATATTTTGAGCTTTTTCAATCTCATTTTGTAAAGATTTTATAAGCTCCATTTGATTTTTTACATCTTTTCCTCTACCATTGTAATATCTTAAATTTCTAAAAATATTATCACTAGCACTTTTTATAATCTCTTTTGCAATTTCTAATCTTTTTTCTATATTTTGATAAAATTCTACTTGTTTAATTAAAACATTTCCAGAAACATTAATTTCTTTGGGATAAAAACTGCCAGTATAGAATCCATAATAATTGAAAAAATGAATAGCTACTTTATTTTGTCCTAAATAATTCAAACACTTAGTATTTAAATCTACTTCACCAAAAAGATAGATATTATCTGCCATCTCTATTTTTAAAAATCTATCATTAAAACAAATATTATTATCCTTTCTTTTTAGCTCTCCATTTGAAAAAATATAGTAATTTTCCATACAATCCCCCTAAATATAGCAATATTCATAATATGCACATTTTTTACATAACTTTATTTTTTCTACTTTTGGTGGTTCTTTTAACTTTAATATCTCATCTATCTCTTTAAGTATTTTTTCTATTTTCTTTTCATCATCTTTTGAAAGATTTACTATCTCCCTTTTTTTTAATTTAGGATAATCTAAAATGCCACTCTCTATATTTATTCCTCTTTTTCTCAAAAAGTATATATAATATTTTAATTGCCAAATTCCTGCTTCTTCTACACTTTTTTGTTTTTTTACCTCATGAAGTATTTTCCATTCTTTTATAAAATCTATATTTACTGTTTCATCTATCAATACATGTTTTAATTCTCTAGAATAACTATTTTCATCTATTAGCTTTCCTATTTTTACATCTTCATTCTCATTCTCCAATTGAATTCCGTTTGAAAATAGCCAAAGTTTTCTCTTGCACACAAAATAATAATAAAACATAGTTCCAGATATATTTTTTTCCATAATAGCCCCCCACTACTTAGAAACATCTATCTAAGAATACTGTCTCTTCTTCTATTTTAATCTTTTGATATCCTCTTTCTAAACTATAATTACATTCCAATATATAAATTCTTTCATAATTTCCTAACTCTAACATTTTACTTCTAACCAAAGCTTTCTTATCGATTTCATATCCAGAAACACTCATAGTAAATTCTTTTAATCTTATTTTTGCTAAAATTTTCTCTTTTTTTAATTTTTTTCTACTTTCTTTATCCAAATTTGGAGTATATTCCAAATTGATTATTTCTTCCAATTTCTCTATTTCACTTCTGTTTTCTTCATATATACTCTCAGGAATAACTTCATAGTTAGTAATATCTCTAAACATCTCTCTTACATCTTTTTTTTCATACTCATAAGCTATTATTTTATCTAAATACTCTAAAACACGTTTTACTTGTCCATAGTATTCTGTTTTTTCTAATTTTTCTGTAGTATATAGCTCTGCTATAGCTAACATCTTCATCTTTTCATCTAAACTTCCTTGAAGTTTTTCTTTCAAATAATCCCTTGATAAAGAATATATCTCTTTATCAATTACACTACCTACTCCTGTATTTTTCTGCTTATCATTACCTATAAACACATAGCAATTTGTTATTTCATCTTGTAATGGACGATTTCTATAGCATCTTCCCATTCTTTGGAATAAACCATTTAAATCTGATAATTCCGTAAATAAAATATCAAAATCTATATCTAAAGAGGCTTCTACAACTTGAGTAGCTACCCATATTCCATAATCTTTATTCTCTTTAGATCCTAACTCTAGAATTCTTTTTTCTTTTAATTTTCTATCTTTTTTTATAAATTTACTATGAAAAAGATGTATCCTTTCTTTATCATCTATTTTTTCTAATAGTTCTTCAAAAACTTTTTGAGCTTCTCTTACAGTATTGCAAATTATTAAAACTTTATTTTTTTGATATCTCTCTATAATAAAATCACTATTTATTTCTTCCTCTAAAACTTCTACTTTATGTCTTAAAGATAAATCTTTTTTTGTAAATTCTGGTGAAATTTTAAATTCTATTCCCTCTTTTCTTAAAAACTCCTCTATAAATTTAGGAAATGTAGCAGTAATTATGGAAAACTTTCCTCCCATTTTAGTTATATCTTTTAATCCTTTTATTACATAAGCCAGTAACTCTGGAGAATACATCTGTATCTCATCTAATACTATTTTCGAGTATGAAAGTGTTGCTAATTTAGGTTCAAATCCTTTATATCTGTATACAAAATCAAATATTTGATCTAAAGTGCAAATAGTTAATGGAAGTGATAATTGTCTTGTACTTTCATAATATATATCAAAAATATCACTTTCTGAAATATTTTCTATATATATATCTTTTGTATCTGAATGAAGTAATCCTACTTTATCCTCTATGTTCTCTTTCACTATTCCATCTCTTACTCTATAATAGATAGAATTAATTGCTGTTTTTAGTGGTAGAATGAAGAATCCTTTCGTATCTCCTATCCATAAAAGTCCAGCCTCTGTTTTTCCCATTCCTGTTTGAGCAATAGCAATTATATTTTCATCTCTATTCTTAATCATATATTTTTGTAACTCATTCCAGCTACTATTTGGATTTATATTTTTCCATTTATTCAACATTTCATCTAGAGATCTAATTAAAAAATTATTTTCTTTTTCAACTTCAATCTCTTCTCCAGCACTTGCTGCATAATCTATTCTATTGAGTAATCCTTTTATCAAAATATATTTTTCATATATTTCAGAATCTTTATTTGGCATAATTCTATTACCTGAAGTAAAATATTCATCATCTATATTTTTCACTTTATTGATATTGATTTTATCATATTCAAAACCTTCTAGTTGTCTTTGTAAACTTTCTAAATTCTTTGTAATTATTTCCTTATAATCTTTTGGGATCTCTCTTTCATGATGATATGCTATTGCATTCACCAAAATTTTTATTAAATTTACAGTTTTTTTCTCAATAATTTCTTCATTCTTTTCTTCAGTTGAAAATCTATCAGCTACTTCGTCATAAAGATCATCTGTATCTAAAAAACATAAACTAAAAACTCCATGAGGTAGAGATTGTTTGACTCTATTTCCATTTATCATTTTTTGAAACTCTTCATTTATTTTTCCCATATCATGATATATACATACTAATTTTAACATATATAGAATATCCCAATTTATAAATAAATTGGGATACAAATTCTTTAATATATTCAAATTTTTTAATAATTTATCAGTATGAGCTTGTAGTGTTTCTTTTGGATTAGATTTTGCAAAATACACTTTTTTACTCATTTACTTTCTCCTTTTATTAAGCTAAAAAAACTGGTATTCTCTCTTCATCAAAAACAACTTCTTTTCTCCTTGATAAAGAGATATTTGAAGTATAACGAACTTTTATTTTTTGCCATTTTCTAAATATTTTTGGAGATTTAGTAGTTCCTACATTTACCAAATTATAATTTTTATTAAGATTATACATAGTTCCTTTAAACTCAATCTCTGATATTTCTCCTCCAATTATTGCCTTATTACTCTCTAAAAACTCTACAGGAATATATGCTTTATAATCTTGAAATATCTTTAAATTCTCCTCTTTATATCTTTCACACTTTATCTCTACTACCTTCAATTCTTCAATTACAATCAAATCTTCTCTTCTTCCTAACGATAGATACTCCCTCGGATATAATAATGAATTATATATATCATCTATTAAACTTTGATCTTCTGGTACTATATGTAATAAAAGTTCAACTTCTGATAGTAATTCAACATTAGAAACACTTCTTGAAATTCCATAATCTCCAACTTTTAACTGGTGACGATCCGCCTCAAAAGGAGCTCCATTCTTAAATTCATACCTTGTAGCAAAATCATTTGTTTTAGAATGATATTTTCCTTGAACACTTACTTTCATAGGTTTATATTCTGTATACCCACATGCATTATGAACCATACCAATCACTGTTGAATATGGAGGAAGTGGATAAGTCTCTTTTATCTGAAAACTTGTAGGATATTTATAATTAGGAAGATTTTGTCTAATCTTCATCCTAATTGCTTTCATAGTACTCTCTTACCTTTGTTTTTATTCTATTGAAAAATTGAGGAATAGTTTCAGAGTGTAATATATCTTTTATCTCTTGAGTATTATCAAATTTTCCATCAATAACTCCACTAATAGTATCAGCTCTCATATTATCGAAAATTCCAGAGTCTATATCTTGAACTAAAATTTTATTATTTTCTATTTTTACTAGATTTTCAAATATTGGATTCTTTATATCATAAACTCCACCTATTACAAATAGTGGGCTTAAGTTCTCTCTTCTTCCTCTTATATCTCTATATAGGAATGCTACTGTATCTAATAATTTTTCTACTCTTCTTATTTTCTCCTCTTTTGATAATTCTATATCATAATTTTTATCTATTCCTATTTGATCTAAATCAATAGCTATTGTATAAACATAATAAGATTTATGGATCTCTGCTTGAGCTATATTCATATCTCTTTCTAATCTATCAGCTAATCCTTTATTAGTTAAAAAATCTAAATCTCCCTTAAAGCTCTCAGTTGATACAGCATTTGATAATCTTACTACTGCTGAACGTTTTCTTCCATTTGTTTTCTTTTCTGTTTTTAAATAACCAAAAAAATCTATCTCAGGGTAATCTTTAATTGTTGAATCTGCTGAAAATTGAACGACAGTTTTGTCTCCTGAACCTGAAGATTCCACTTGTGCTAGGGGTTCTCCTAGTTGTTCAACAATATTGTATCTTACCGCTTGTCTTGAAATATACGTATATTGATCTCCGTTTCCTCTAGTAAGCTTTTTTAAAGTTGAAACATTTCCAATTCCTTCTCCATAGTTTGCACTCTCTGCCTCAAATACGATTGTCATTGTTAATCCTTTGATTTTCATATTCTAATTTTCCTCCCCATTTATTTTCTCAGAATCTTTATTTTCATTTGAATTATAGTCTTTTCCTAGTAATCCAGCTACAAAAGCATATCCTATAGTTCTATGAAGCTCATTATCTCTTAATATCTCAGTAATTATACTTGGTACTTGCTCTTTACAATACATGTAACTATTTATAATAGTATCCATTGTCATACCTGTATTATTTGTTTTTATTCCATTTAAAATTCTATAAGCTATTCCTGATATTTTATGCTCAGCATCTTTTCCCACATATTTTTTTCTAAGCTCTCTTCCAGCTACTCTTCCTCTTATAATTATATCCTTCTCTTTATCTTCCATATATCCTGCCCCCTTCAACATTTCAAAATTTATCTTCAGCATTGATATTATTCCACTTACTGTTACATAATTTTTATCTTTTTTAGAGTTTTTAGAATATAAAACTCTGTGAATTAAAGAAAAAAGATTTTCATTATTCAATATCCTCTTCATTACTTCATCTATCAATATATACATTTCCCCATTTTCTTTAAAACTTTCATCTAACAGAAAATCAAAATCATCTTTACTATTTTGTATCGATCTTATTACATTTTTAGATAAAATATTAAAATGATATTTTTCTTTATCATATCTTACGAGTTGTATATCTTCTAATTCATATCTAATATCTTCTTTTAATTCCTTTGCTAAGACTTTATACATTCCAGATATTTTATTCTCTTTATAAATATCACTCTTTACTTTTGTATTTATATTTATTAAATTTTTCATATTTACATTAGCATTAACAAAGAAACCAGATCCATAAACATATGAAAATCCAACTGGAATACAACTATACACTAATCTACATATTGGACACATAGCCGTATCATTCTGAAAATTCCATACATGTGATGGTTTTCTAGCTACATCAAATCCTGTATTTACTAAAAAACCAAAATCATTATCTAAATTTTTAATTTTATTATCACAATTAAAACAATTATACTTATACTTGCTTTTATCTTCCTGTAGATAATTTTCTACAGGCATTACAAAATAATTTTTATAATCTTTGTAAATATCTTTTTCCTTTGGTATTCTATATAAAAAACAGACTCCACTCCATCCATTTTTTATAATTGAATATATAATATTTTTTCCAGCTATATATTTTTTAGCTTGCTCTAGTTCAAAATATTCTATAATTTTTTTTATATTATACAAATTACTTAAAACTTCTTCTTTTTTATCAAGTATTGTTTCATTTTTCTTTAAGTTAATAGTTTTTAGCTCTCCCTCTATTTCTAAAGGATTTATATCTGCTGAAATAAATTCATAAGCTGAAACTATACTCTTCGATTTTAAATAATATTTTAGGATGCCTTTTATATAAGCATTCATATCCTCAAGTATATTCTCATCTATAACTTTTTCAAAAGTTTCTAACTCCAGATCAAGTAGCAATTTTTCTACTTTATCTTTATAATTAATAACTCTATACCACGGGAGTGCCTTTTGATATGTATCT
This sequence comes from Candidatus Fusobacterium pullicola, assembly GCA_018883725.1. Classification (NCBI taxonomy): domain Bacteria; kingdom Fusobacteriati; phylum Fusobacteriota; class Fusobacteriia; order Fusobacteriales; family Fusobacteriaceae; genus Fusobacterium; species Candidatus Fusobacterium pullicola. Next base: position 13,460 of record JAHLFN010000035.1, read on the forward strand.
ATTAAATAAGAAAAGTATTTCTCCTCAAATCTTTCTAACTCTTTAGAGTCAAAAATTATTGAATTCTCTTCTATTTTCACACTATTTTCATTAGAAAATTTTAAAATTTCATAAAGTCCAACAATTCCAGCATTGTACTGCCAATTACCAAGTTCTACTTTTATCTCCATCTAACCACCTAACTCATTAGTTCTAACATTCCATATCCACTTGACTTCCTACTTCCAATTCCTGATTTATAAAAATAATCTAGCAACTCTCTATTTCCTTTTAAAGCTATTAATCCTTTTGTAGTATTAAACTTTATATCATAAAAATTTACAATAACATTTTTTACATCTAGTGGTATTATCTCCAAACTTTCTAATATATCTTTAGAAAATTTCTCTCTTAAACTATAACATAGGTTATTTTTCAATACTTCTATTCCCTTTTCATCTAAAAAATGGTACCAATCTTTTTTACCTTCTCGCTTTTCTCTTATCACCAATGGAGAAAGTAATTTAAAAGCTCCAGCAGTACCATTTATCTCTTTTTCTTTTATTTTAGTTATATTTTTTATTTTAAAACTATTATTATCTCCTATATTGAATTCTATTTTATTTTCTCTTGCTTCCAAAAAAGCGTTATAAAAATGAATTCCATCAATTATAGAATTAAATGTAATAAAAATTTTAAAATTATTTTCTCTTAATTTTATTTTATTATTTTCTATTTTTTCAATAAAAAAATAACAAGAGAAAGTCATCTCTTTCTCCATAGGCTCATCATAAAAGAACTTTTTTATATCTTTATTATAAGCCTCTAAAGCTTTTTTAAAAAAAGATAATATTTTTCTATTATAAGAAGTTGAAATTTCATCTTTTTCTAATATACATTCAATACTAAATCTCATAAAAATCTCTCCTCCCAAATTTCTTGATATTTCTGTTAACTTAAAATTTATGTGAACTACTCCCAACCTTTAAGGTATAATAGATTGTCCAGAAATATTATATCCCCCCTAAAATGAAAGGAGCAGTTACTAACTATGTCTAAAAAATTTAATATTTGTTGTCCTGATTGTTTTTCTAAAGATTTATCTAAATATGAAAAAGATAAAACAGGACAACAAAAATATCGTTGTAAAACTTGCCAAAGGCAATTTACTAAAGAGTCCAGCGCTAAACATAAACTTAATTATCCTAAATGTCCTATATG
>JAHLFN010000036.1 GCA_018883725.1 Candidatus Fusobacterium pullicola
TGTTTCTTCAAAATTTCCAGTAGTTCTATTTAAAGCTTCATATGTTACTGAAACTCCCATTTTTGAAGTTATTCCTGAAATTATTATAATTGCCACACAAAATAAAAAAAATAGTGTCACTGGATGTGGCAATCTATTTCCACCTACTTCAATAATATCCAAAAACTTGTTAACAAAACTCTTTTTTTTCACATTTTTCTCTTTCATTCCTTCCTCCTTTTTATTTTTAAAATATATAGAATATTTTATATAAAATATAACTTTTTTAGTTATGTTTATTATACTTTATTTTAAAATTAAAATCAATATAAAAAAATAACTTTTTAATAATTTACTGCTTTTATTTGGTAATTATACATGTTATAATATTTTCTAAGGAGGAATAGATGAAGGATAACATTGCATTAATTGGATTTATGGGAAGCGGTAAAAGTACCATAGGAAGAATACTAGCTAAATATATGGATATGAAATTTATAGATATAGATAAGATGATCGCTGCTCGTGAAAAAAAGAGTATTCCTGAAATTTTTTCTGAAAAAGGTGAACAATATTTTAGAAAATTGGAAAGAGATATTGTAAAAGAAGAATCTCTTAATAATAATATTGTTATAGCTACTGGTGGAGGAGTTATTATAGATAATGAAAATATAAAAAATCTAAAAGAAACTTCTTTCGTTGTCTATCTTGATTGTACTATAGAGTGTATCTATGAAAGGGTTAAAAATAGTAAAACTCGTCCTCTTCTAAATGTAGAAAATATGTTTGAAAAAATTCAAGAACTTCATCAAAAAAGAGAATTACTTTATAAAATTTCTAGTGACTTTATTATTAAAATAGATAGTAATAGTAATATGTATGATACTGCTGAAAAAATAAAAAAAGCATATATTGAAAGTTAAAATAAAGGGAGTGGTACTATGTTCAGTACAAATAGAGTAAAAGGAAAAATTGCTTTAATTACTGGAGCAACTAGCGGTATAGGAAAATCTTGTACTATAGCTTTAGCAAAACTTGGAATGAAGCTTATTATAACTGGAAGAAGAGAAAATCTTTTAATTAAATTAAAAAAAGAGCTTGAAGAAAAATTTTCAGTTCAAGTTCTAGCTATTCAATTAGATGTAAGAAATGCTGATGAAGTTAAAGATAAACTATCTTCTATTTCAGATGAATGGAAAAATATAGATATTCTTATAAATAATGCTGGATTAGCTGCTGGGTTAGATAAATTATATCATAACTCTACTGAGGACATCTCAAATGTTATTGATACTAATATAAAAGGATTACTTTATGTTACTAATGCAATAGTTCCACATATGATAGAAAGAGATGTTCCAGCTACTATTATCAATATTGGATCTGTTGCTGGAGATGCTGCCTACGCTGGTGGAGCTGTATACTGTGCTTCAAAAGCAGCAGTTAAAATACTATCTGATGGACTTAGAATAGATTTAGTAGATACAAAGATTAAAGTTACTGATGTTAAACCTGGTCTTGTTGAAACTAATTTTAGTCTAGTAAGATTTAAAGGTGATGAGGAAAGAGCTAAAAAAGTATATCAAGGAGTAGAACCTCTTACTCCAGATGATGTAGCTGAAACTGTTGCATATATAGCTAACCTTCCAGACAATGTTCATATTGCAGAGATAACTCTTTTATGTAACAATCAAGCTGATGGTAGAACAATATATAAAAAATAATAGGAGAACAGATGGAAAAATATTTAATTACAAAAGAAGAAAAAGAAAATTATTTAAAAGAGTACCCAGTACTTGAGTGTGAAAACTCTATAGGAATAGATTATGATGGATATATATCTATCAAATGTAAAAAAATTACTGGTACTTGTACTTACAAAACTTCAACTAAAAATGAATATCATAACTGTAAGCTACTAAATAAATAGATATTTAAAAAGTAAGAATTGAAACATTAATACGAAGCAATTCTTACTTTTTTTATAAAATATTCTATTTTTTTAACACTGACTTCCAAGGTGTTTTAGTTACAATATAATAAAATAAAAATCCTGCAACATAGTTAGATACTAAATTTCCCCAGAAAACTGAATCCACTCCTAGCCATCTTTTAGTGATTAATATAAAGATATATCTTATCAACCAAACTCTTAAAATCCCCATAAGAAGTGGTAATCTTGTTCTACCTAGTCCTATAAAAGCTCCTTGAGAAACCATATATATTCCAAATCCAATTATAGAAAATGTATATATTTTTAAAGAGTGATCAGCTATATTTACTATTGTTTCATTATCTTGGAATAGTTTAACTAGAAAATCACTAGTAGGAAGGAATATTGCAATTATAATTAAAGAGATTACTATACTTACTCTACACCCATAATAAAATGATTTTCCAGCATTTTTAGGTTTTCTAGCCCCTATATTCATACTTACCATAGTTGTTACTGTAGTTCCTATTGAAGATGGAAGATTAAAACACATAGCATTTATATTACTTGCTATAGTTTGAGCTGTTAAAACATAAGCTCCATATTTTTCAACTTCCATATTTATTAAAAAAAATCCAAAGTTTATTAGAGAGTAAGTTAACATTGTAGGTAGAGCTAACTTTAATAATTTTTTTAATAATTTTGAATTAAATGTAAATCCCTTTAGCTCTAATCTTGTCATACTTTCCTTTACAAATAGGTCATAATACATCCAAATGGCTATAATTACATATGAACATAAAGAAGCCATTACAGCACCAATAACTCCCCAATGAAGTATTGCTAAAAATATTGTATTAAAAACTATTTTTAAAAGAAGTAAAATTATCATTCTAATAAGTGTAGCCTCTGGTTGTCCAGTAGCATTTTTTATAGCATTAAAAATAGCCGCCATAAATAGCATTGGTATCACTATAGCATATAAACTCAGATATAGAAATACATCATAAGCTATCTCTGAACTTATACTTTTAGAAACTACAGAAGCAAAGATTATAGAAGTAGGAGCTACCACTAGTCCAATAATAAAAGAAAAAACCATTATTTGAGTAGATACTCTTTTTACCTCTTCCAGATCTCCGGTTCCATTTATCTGACCTACTATAGCCATAGATGCTACTCCTAATCCCTGTGAAAGGGCATTTATTATATTTATTATAGGTTGACCAAATCCTACCGCTGCTGCCACTAAATAACCTGAAGTTCTGTTTAAAAATAATCCATCAGAAAGAGGAATGAGTGATTGAACCATTCCCATTAAAAGAGTTGGAAAAGAAAGAAACAGTAAAGTGTTAAGAATATTCCCATTTAGTATCATCTCACGGCGTTTCTCAACATTTGTAGATAAAAATCCCATAAAAAATCACCTGCCAGTATTACTTTTTTGATAAACTTGTTTAATACTATAGTAACATATTTTCTTATTATTTAAAAGATAATACTTGTAATTTTAAATTTATATTATAAACAATACAAATTACTTTAATAAATATAAAAAGGTAGCTATATCTCCATAACTACCTTTTTGAGAGTAATTTATTATCCTACTATTTGATATTTTTTCATAAACTCTTCTACTTTTTTTCCATCAACAACTGGTACTTTAGAGATTTGATTATTAATTCTTACCTCTATCTCCTCTTTTCCTTTGCACTTAGAATATCTTGAGAATAGTTCCTTTATTATATCCATATCTTCCTCTGTAAACTCTCCAAATCCTAATATATGAGGTCCTGGAACTCTATGTCCACATAGATAAAAGCTTCCTAACGCCTTATAGCTTGCTATCTTCTCATTCCCCTCTTGATCTCTACCTACAAATAGATATTTTCCTTTATCTAATCTATAGAATCTACTCTTTTTAATTAAATGGAAAAGAAATGAAAACTCTTCTTCTAAAAATCCATCTTTTTCAAGAATAGATAATCTATCTGAAAAGGCTGGGTCTGTTAAAAGACATCCTCCTCCTGGACTTGGATACTCAACTAGTCCATATTTATCCATAAGCTCCATCTGTACATGTCTACTTCTGCCTTGAATATCTAAAAGTTTTTCTCTATCAATCCATCCCTCTAACTCTGGTTTACTAGGTGGTAATAATTTAGCTGAAAGTGGTCTCACTATCAACTCATCCATTCCTGATAATTTTTTTACTTTTTCTAAAGCAGCAGCATTTTGTGACATAGGTCTTTGTCCTAGTACCTCTCCTGAAATAACAAAGTCCGCATCATACTTTTCTAGAAGTTCTCCAGCAACTTTAAACATAAGTGAGTGACAATCTATACATGGATTCATATTTTTTCCTCTTCCATATACTGGATTTTTTACCACTTCAGTATGTCTTTTTTCAAAATGTACATACTCTACCTTTATTCCAAGTTGTTCAGCCATCTTTTCTGCCTTTTCATTCTTTCCACCAAAAAAGTGAGAAACAAAGTTCAATGCAATAACCTCAATACCTTGATCTTTTATAACTTTAATTGCTAAAGCACTATCCAATCCTCCTGAAAATAGTGCTAATGCTCTTCTTTTTTTACCCACAACTACCTCTCTTCTCCAAATCCTTTAAAAATTTTTGGACTTATTATTTTTTTATCCTCATAATAAACCTTCATACTTTTTGGAACTACTGTAAATACTTTTTTACTGATCATTAGATAATTAGCATCCTTTACAGTCATAGCTCCAGATAAAAAGTTCATAAGTCTAACTGCTGTTTGCTCATCTAAATACTCTAAATTAAGAGTAACCATTTTATCAGCTCTGATATAATCAACTATCTTTTTACAATCTGAATAAGTTTTAGGGTCTAAGAATATAGTTTGATAACTATTTCCTCCCATTTCAGTTTCTAAACTAGAAACAGCTTTTTGCTTTTGTTTTTGTTTAGGCACATGATTTTGTATAACAGGCTCAGATTCTATCTTATCTTCTGAAACCTCTATATCTGTTATTCCACTCTCTTCAAAATTGATATCACTATCTGTTCCAGCTCCATCTGGATTATCTAAACCAAATAATACCTTTATTTTATCTATTGGATTTTTATTCATTTTAACTCCTCCTAACTATTGATATATCTTTCTTCCTACTCTTATTATAGTAGCTCCCTCTTCAAGAGCTATTTTGTAATCATTTGTCATTCCCATAGAAAGTTCTGCTAATCTTCCTTTAAAAAACTTATCATTCAATTGATCTTTTATCTCTCTTAATCTTCTGAATACTCCTCTTACTACCTCTTCATTATCTACAAAGGGAGCCATCGTCATCAAACCTTTAATATTTATATTAGAGAGTTCCATTAATTGAGGTAAGTCATTATATAAAGTTTCTAGTTCATATCCTTCCTTACTCTCTTCTCCAGCTATATTAATCTCTAATAAAACATCTATTGTACGATTATTTTGTTGAGCTCTCTTATCTACCTCTTGAGCAAGAGATAGTTTATTTACTGAATGTATAAGTTTTATAAAAGGTGCTATGTATTTTACTTTATTTTTTTGAAGATTTCCTATAAAGTGCCACTCTATATCATCTTTTCCTTCAGAGCTATATTTTTCATACTTCTCTTTTATAACTTGAGCTTTATTTTCTCCAAATACTTTCACACCACAGTTTAAAATTTTATTCATAGTCTCGGTATCCACATACTTTGTTACAGCTATAAATTTTACCTTTTCAGGATAAACAGAGTACTCTTTAATATCTTTTTGAATATCTTGAATATTATTTTTTATATTACTCATCATTCTCAACTCCAATCAGATAAGTTCATCAATTACATCATTAGCAAGAAATATCCCCTTTCTTGTCAATATATAACTTTCACCTATTTTCTGTAAAAATCCTCTTTTCTCCAACGAGATACACTTTTCTAAATATTTTTCACTTGGAATAACTCCTTTTTTTAAAAGTCTTAGGCCTAACATATATCTATACTCTTCTTTAGACTCTAAATCTACTATCTCCTCTTCAAAAATAGGAAATACTCCCCTATCTATATTATCATAATATTTGGAAAATTGCACCTGATTTTTATACCTTTTCCCATCTATATATCCAGAAGCTCCCAGTCCTACTCCCAAATACTCCTTATTTTCCCAATATTTTGAGTTATGCCTAGCCTCCTTACCTGGAAGACAAAAATTTGAAATTTCATAATGAATATATCCAGCCTCTGTTGCTCTATCAATTATATACTCAAACATTTGTGCCTCTAATTCATTATCTGTTTCTTGGTATACTCCCTCTTCTAACTTCTTAAAAAATGGTGTTCCCTCTTCCCAGATAAGTGAGTAGATAGAAAAATGCTCTGGTCTTAACTCTAGTAGCTTTTCTAAATCCTTTTTTACTGCCTCAAAACTCTGATTTGGAAGAGAAAACATCAAGTCTAAACTGATATTTTCAAAACCAGCTTTTCTTGCTTGTAAATAAGTCTCTATTCCCTCTTGAGAGCTATGCTTTCTTCCCAAAGTCTTTAACATCTCATCATCAAAAGTTTGAATTCCAATACTCAATCTATTTATTCCAGCTTTCTTCAATTCCTGTAGTTTAATTAAATCTACAGTTTTAGGATTTACCTCTAAGGTCACTTCAGCATTATCTTTTATATCTAATCTATCCAGTACTTTCTCAATATCCTCACTATCCATTATAGATGGTGTTCCTCCCCCAAAGTAAACTGTATCATACTCATATTTTGGATATAACTCCAATTCCTTCATTAAATAATCTGTATATTTTTTTCTCTCTTCCTTTTTTGAAAGAAATGATAAAAAATCACAGTAATTACAAATACTCATACAAAAAGGAATATGGATATACACTCCATCTAACATTTTTCCTCCTACTCTAAATAATAGAAGGCAATATAAAATTGCCTTCTATATTAATTTTATTATTTTATAATGTATCTATATATTTTAAAAATTCTGATTTCACATAAGTTAGTTTTTCATCAGCTTTCTCATTAGTTGAATCTACTACACATAAGTAGTACTTAATTTTTGGCTCTGTTCCAGATGGTCTAACTGTTATATAAGTTTTATCCTCTAATACAAATTGAATTACATCTGATTTTGGTAAATCTATTCTCTTTACTTCACCTGTTACACAATTTTTCTCAACTTGTAATTTATAATCTCTACAGATAACAACTTTTTTACCGCATATCATATCATGTTCTCTATTTCTCATATTTTCCATGATTTTTCCAATCTCTTCTAGTCCAGATTTTCCTGTTTTTGTTACAGAAACTGTTTCTTCCTTATACCAACCATATTTTTCATATAGTTTGTTTAACTCTTTGTATAGTGTAGAGCCAATACTATCATAATAACAAGCCATCTCTGCTATTAATAAAGAAGCTACAACAGCATCTTTGTCTCTTACATGTGTTCCTACTAGATATCCTATAGATTCCTCAAATCCAAATAGATATGTTCCATCTAGCTCTTTATTTTCAAACTGTCTTATTTTTTCTCCAATATATTTAAATCCTGTCAATGTTCTGAATATTTTAACTTTTTTATCTTCAGCTATAACATCTAACATTGGTGTTGAAACTATTGTAGAGATAACCGCTCCATTTGCTGGTATATTTTTATTCATCTCTAATAGATAGTTCATAAGAAGTATTCCTAATTGATTTCCATTAGGATAATACCAATTTCCATTGTCATCTTTTATAGCTATTCCTGTTCTATCTGCATCTGGGTCATTAGCTAAACATATAGTAGCTCCTATCTTATCAGCTAGTTCTGTACTCAACTTAAATACTGATTTATCCTCTGGATTTGCATATGAGCAAGTTGGAAACATTCCATCTGGCATCTCTTGTTCAGCTACTGTATACACAGACTCAAATCCCATCTCTTTTAAAACTCTTTGAACTGCAACTCTTCCTGTTCCATGTAATGGAGAGTAAACTATTTTGAAAGTTTTCTTATTAGGTAAATCTCTATTTATAGCTTGTTTTTCAACCTCTTCAACAAATCTATCATCTATCTCTTTTCCAATATATACTAATAATCCTTTAGCCTTTGCTTCCTCTTCCGATATCATCTTTACATCTTTAAATATATCTACAGAGTTAACAGCATTAACAACTCCACTTGCTTGTGGCTCTACTATTTGAGCTCCATCTTCCCAGTATACTTTATATCCATTATACTCTTGTGGATTGTGAGAAGCTGTTACCATTACTCCTGCTTGAGCTTTTAATTCTCTAGTTGCAAAAGATAACTCTGGTGTTGATCTTAAAGATTCAAATAGATAAGCTTTTATCCCATTTCCAGCAAGTACAAGAGCCGTATTTAAAGCATACTCTGTAGAACCTATTCTACAGTCGTAAGCAATAGCAACCCCTCTTTTTGCTCCCTCTTCTCCTGTAGTTTCTAATATATAGTTAGCTAACCCTTGTGTAGCCTTTCTTATATTATAGTTGTTAATTCTATTTCTTCCTACTCCTCTTATTCCTCTCATTCCAGCAGTTCCGAAGCTTAAGTCTGTATAAAATCTATTCTCTATCTCTTTTTCATCAGCTTTTATACTTAATAGTTCTTCTCTATCCTCTTCAGTTATATTTTTTGACTCTAACCATATTTTGTAATAATCTAAATAATTTTTTTCCATGCTATTCTCCTCCATCTATTTTATATTCTAAATATATTATACTCTATTATTAGAAATATTTTAAGAAAAAATTTACTTTTCTTTATGTTTTTATATTTATATTTTTATATTTTTTTAAAGCTTTTTCCATTTTTATATTATATTTTTATTTACACAATATTTTTTTATTTTATACTTTACAAATTTTATTTTTCATTATACAATAAATTAATCAATGTTAATGTAACTAAATTTTATTTTTTGGGGGTTACTATTTTGAAAAAAAATACATTAAAATCACTAGATGTTGATGTGATTAATTTTATACTTCATAATAATAATGCGTCTATTGATGAACTTTCTAATTGTTTCGATGTTTCTCAAGTTAATATTCGGACTATCTTAGCTAAAATAGAGGAATTTGTTGCCGAGCAAAATTTAGGAAAACTCCTTAAAGAAAATGGAAATTATTATTTCGAAAATAATATTATAGATTTAGATTTTGACTTAGAACCTTTTTTAAGTGATGATTTAGAAAAAAAGGAGAGAATTACCTATATTATTTTAAAATTAATTTTAGAGGGGTCTCTTAATTTAACTTCTATTTCAAAAGAGTTAGGAATATCTAGAATAACTTTAAATTCAGATATTGAGATTATCAGAGAGATTGTTAATGATTTTAATTTAAATTTAACTAGCATACAGTGGAAAGGAATATTTTTTGAAGGTAGTGCAGAGAATCTTCAAAGTTTTTCTATCTTTTTTATTGCTAAGCTGTACATAGAAAATTACTTTTCTTCTCCATTAAGAGAAATAGTTAACCCAAATATTCAATATTATTTTAGAGAGTTTTTAAGCTATGAAGTAGAAAAAAAACTTACTAATTTAGCTAATAAAATTTACCATTATTTTAATATAAATTTGGGAGTATATTACTACCATTTTTTACTGGCTTTACTTATATATATCTATTTAGGAGTAAAAAAAGGAATTAAATTTTCTGAAGGAGCTAAAAATTCATCTCTTGACCTAACTGAATCTTTAGATGATATTTTAGATTCTGAGGATAGAGAGCTAATAGATAATAATTTAAATATGATTATTTCATATTTATCAGTTTGTATCAACAAAGAGTGTTCAGTAATTTTTCCCTTTATTGTAGAAGATGCAATTCAAGAGATATATTCAAGCTTTGATCTTAATGAAAATTCTTTAAATTCTCAATTATTATCTTTTTTTGTTACTAATATATACTTTGAAAATAGATTTTTTATACCTTCATATATTAAATTTAATAAAAAAGATGAAAAATTATTAAATGATAGCATTTCAATTAGATTGATGGTTATTTTTGACAGATATAAAATACCTTATAGTAGAAAAAATATTGCTTTTTTATATTATTTTTTAAAAGAAGAGCTTTCACAAACTAAAAAGAAAAATATATTGATTGTAGATTATAGTGCTATGACTTGGAAGGCTAATAAATTAAAAAATAAACTTAGATATTTAGAACAGGTCAATGCTGTTCAAGTTTCTTCGTATTTTAACTTTAAACTTTTTCCTATTGAAACTTATAAAAAATATGATATTTTTATCTTTATTGATTTGCCAGTTGAGAAAAAAGCTAATTACTCTAAACAATGTTATTTTATTAATAGCTATGAATTATTAAAAAATTCATTAAATATATCAAAACTACTTGAAATCTAATAATATAACAAATTAAAAATCTCAAGAGTAGAACTTCTCTATTCTTGAGATTTTTTATATCTGTAACTTATTTTTTAAGCTAAACTATCTAATATTTTAAAAATATTCTCTTTTATTATCTCTATATCCTTTTCTATTTTTTTATCATAAGAGTCATTTTTAGATAAAAGCTTTATAAAATCTTGACACAGATGCTCAATACTTTCAATTCTATCTGTAATCATCTGTCTTTGTTCCTCTTTTATTTCATATAACTCTATCACATTCTCAATTCTTTTTCTTAAAAAATATGGAACAAAGGGTTTTTCAATTATATCCTTAACACCTAATTCATAAGCTTCATACATTACCTCTTCTGAGTTATCAGCTGTTATTATAAAAACTGGAACTCCTTCAGCAAGTTGCTCACTCTTCATCATTTTTAAAACTTCTATTCCATTCATTTCTGGCATAACTAAATCTAAGAGAATTGATACTATTTTATTAGAATTTTCCCTTATATACTCTAATGCTTCTATTCCGCTAGCTACCTCTACTATCTCATACTTCTTTTTAAAAATATTGCTAAGTATAGCTCTATTCATTTCTAAATCATCAACTATGAGTAAAGTATTCTTTTTTTCCATTTTTCCTCCAAATTTATCTAAATAGATATTTATATAGCCTAAATAATTTAATCTCTCTATTTATTTTTAATCTTTTAGAGCAAGAGGCATCAATATATATAAATAATCCTCTACATCCTCTTCTCTTATTTTAACAGAGTTATTAGATGCAATAAATTCTAAAGTTATATCCTTATTTTTATTTAAATTTTGAACGAAATCAGATAAGAACTTTGTATTTAAAGCTATTTTTATATTCTCACCTATATAATCAACCTCTAACTCTTCATTTATTTTAGCTACTTCATTTACACCATTTACTTGCATAATATTACCATCTATATAAAAAGTTGCTCCATATTTAGTCTCATTATTATTTCTTACAAATATGATTATTCTTTTTAAGATCTTGATAAATACTTCAGCATTTATTGTAAGTTTTTTATTGTAGCTATTATTTCCTAAAATTCCCTTATAATTTGGAAATGCCATATCTATTATTCTACTAATAACAAGTACATCTTCCATCTTAAAGAAAATTTGTCTATTTATGAAATAAAAAGCTATCTCAGTACTATCTATACTTCTTAAAAGTTTAGTCAATGCTTCTACTGTATTTAAAGGAATACTTACATCTATTGCTTCATTTACCCTTTCAACCTCTTTTTCTAAATACACAAGTCTATATGTATCTGTTGTAACAAATTTTAGTTTATTTCCTTCACTCTCTACTCTTATACAGTTTATAGATGGATTATCTCCAGAGGGAGCAGCAGCGTATTTTACCTTTTCTAATATCTCAGCTAGCTCAATACTGTTTATCTTAAACTCTTCTTCCCTTTTAGAAAAATCTTCATCAACTAAAATTTTAGGAAAATCTTCTACATTCATCAATGAAAATTCAGAAGATGAATCTGAACTTTCAATTACTAAATTTCCATCTATTTCACTGAAAGTTACTATCTCATCTTTTAATTCTTTAAGATACTCTTCAACCAGTTGATGTTGGAAAACTATCTTTCCACTCTCTAAAACCTCATCACATTGCATCTCAGTTGTTATAGTTGTTTCTAAATTAGTTCCACAAAAGAAAAGATTGCTATCTCTAGTCTCTATGTATGCACATGAAATAATTGGTTTTATCTTGTTTTCACTAATTGTTTTTTCCACTATTTTTAATCTTTTTAAAAATTCTGCTCTTCTTATTCTTATTTTCACTATTTTTTCCTCCTAACTAGGAACTTTTAAAAAAACTTGTCCTTATTTTTCTCACACTGTAATTTCAACTTTTGCAACGTTTTTTTCTCAATCTGTCTTACTCTCTCTCTTGTTATATTAAAAGTTGCTCCAATCTCTTCTAAAGTATGTATCTCTTCACCATCAAGTCCAAATCTCAATTTTAATATCTGCTTTTCTCTATCATCAAGAACTTTCACTATTTCCCTTACTTGTTCTCTTCCTATTTCCTCAATTATATTATCTTCGATCGAAGAGTTTTCTGTATCAGCTATAATATCTTCTAATTGAATATCATCACCTATACTTGCACTTAAAGACATAGTGTCTTGAAAGGCTAACATAATCTCCTCTATCTTATCTTTATCTATTTTTAACTCTTCAGAAATCTCTTCAACAGTAGGGTATACCCCCTCTTCTCTAACTCTTTTTAATACATATTTATTTACTTTACTCAATAAATCATATTTATATGAAGGGATTCTAATCCCTCTTCCCTTACAAATAATTGCCTTTGTAATAGATTGTTTTATCCACCAAACAGCATATGTAGAAAATCTAAAGCCCTTATCCATATCAAATTTTTCTATTGCATAAATAAGTCCAAAATTTCCTTCACTTATTAAATCTATTAGACTGAGTCCTCTATTAACATAATTCTTAGCTATATTAACTACAAGTCTCAGATTAGATAATATTAACTGATTTTTAGCTTCAATATCTCCACTTTTAGCTTTTTTTAATAATTCTATCTCTTCTTCTTTATCCAATATCTTATATTTTCTAATATCTTCTAAATAATATGAAATAAGGTCTTTATCTAATGTCATGTTGCATCCCCACTTTTTTGTATTAATATTAGTAAAACTCTACTTTTAACTCTCTTTCCATTAGCTCTTCAACCATCTTTTTAGCTTCTGCATTATTATAGATAATATTATAAGTCGCTTCTACTATAGGCATTGAAATTTTCAAATTTTGAGCTTGCTCATACACTGCTCTCACAGTCGGTACTCCCTCTGCTACCATTGTCATGCTTTCTAAAATCTCTTGAATACTTTGACCTTTTCCTAAGCACTCACCTACATGTCTATTTCTACTATGTTTACTTGCACAAGTAACTATTAAATCTCCTATTCCACTAAGTCCAGAGAAAGTTCTTTCATTAGCTCCTAAGGCTTTTCCAAATCTTGTCATCTCTGCTATTCCTCTAGTTATAAGAGCTGCTTTTGTATTATCTCCAAATCCCATTCCATCTGCTATTCCAGCTCCTATTGCAAGACAGTTCTTTACAGCTGCTCCAACCTCTACTCCTACAATATCTTCATTTAGATAAACTCTAAAGTTTTTTGTATTAAATAACTTCTGTATCTCTCCAGCTTTATCTTTTTGTCCTGCTGCTACTATTGTTGTAGGTAACCCTATAGCTACCTCCTCAGCATGAGTTGGTCCAGATAACACAACTATATTTTTATGATATTTTCCTATTATCTCATCTTTCATCACTTCTGATAATCTCATTCCCGTAGATACCTCTATACCTTTAGCTGTATTTACAAGTATCATATCTTCAGTAAGTTGAGAGGAAAATTTACTGATTACTCCCCTTAGAACTTGAGATGGAACTGAAAAAATTACATATTTAATCCCTTTTAATAACTCTTCACTCTCTGATGTTACATTCAAATTTTCTGGAAATTTTATTCCTGGTAAATATCTACTATTCTCTCTTGCAAGTTGTATTTCCTCAGCTCTAACTTTGTCATACTCCCACATTGTAACATCATAGTTTTTTCCAGCAAGTACAAGTCCTAAAGCTGTTCCCCAACTTCCTGCACCTATTATTACAACTTTTTTCATGAAGTCCCTCCTATTTTAGTCTAAATTTATTCTCCGTTCCCTTCATAAGTCTCTCTATATTACTTTTATGTTTATATACTACAAACAATCCTATTAAACTTGTCATAACTAATAATGGAAGTTTGTCCAATCCATTTTGTGTAGGATAAAAATATGTTAATATCGGTAACATTATAGCGGCTATTATCGAACCTAACGAGATATATTTTGTTATAGCTACCACTACTATAAATATTATCAATAGTGTTAAAGTTACTTGAGGAATTAAAAATAAGAATACCCCAAGTGATGTAGCAACACCTTTTCCACCTTTAAAATTCAAGAAAAATGATAGAGTATGTCCTACTATTGCTACTACTCCTATAAGTAGTAATGAATCTCCAGTTACTCCAAACTTACTTGCTATAAAAGGCGGTAAAAAACCTTTTAAGGCATCTGCTAAAAGTACCATCAATCCATATCTCGGTCCTAAAACTCTATAAGCATTTGTAGCTCCTGAGTTTTTGCTTCCATGTTCTCTTATATCGATACCCTTAAAATATTTTCCTATCCATACCCCATTAGGTAAAGCACCTAAAATATATCCTATTATAATAAAGATTATTAACTTCATATCCCTCTCCTATTTATAAAATCTTCCTACTACCTCAGTATGAGAAGTTCCTGGGAACATATCCACTGGTTGAACCTCATCTATTTTATATCCTAATCTACTTAAAATCTCTGCATCCCTAGCAAAAGTAGATGGATTACATGAGATATAAACAATCTCTTTAATTCCACTTTCTGCTGTTTTTATCAAACTTTTCTCCTCTATTCCTTTTCTTGGAGGGTCAAATATTACAGCATCTACCCTCTCTCCAGAATTTATAAGCTCTAACATCTTATCCTCAACAGCTCCATTTATAAACTCAATATTTTCTATACCATTCTCTTTAGCTGTTTTTATTCCATCTAAAGTTGCAGACTCTACAAGCTCTATTGCATAAACTTTTTCAGCTTTCTTAGATAATATCATAGCTATAGTTCCTGTACCTGAATAAGCATCTACTATATATTTATTCTCTATATTTGGGAAATAATCTATAGCCGTTCTATAAAGTTTTTTTGTTTGAGGTAAGTTTATTTGGAAGAAAGATTTAGGTGATATATTGAAACTTATTCCATCTATCTCCTCTTTTATACTCTTCTCTCCCCAAATAAATATATTTTTCTCTCCTAGGGCAAAATTTGTTCTTTTATTATTTAAAGATACATATATAGATTTTATAGAAGATACCCTATTCTTTAACTCCATCAAAATATCTTTGTATCTTTTTTCAACCTTATTATCATTAATTATAAGAACAACCATAGCTTCATTTTTAGAGTTTGTTCTTACCATTATATGTCTAAGTATTCCTTTATGCTCATTTTCATTGTATACTGAAACTTTCTCTCTGTTCAAGATCTTTTTTAACTCTCTTATTATCTCATTTCCAAGTTTTGAATTTAATATATTTTCCTCTACTTGGAAAACATCATGAGATTTTCTCTTAAAAAATCCTGTTATAATCTCATTTTTATACTTTGAAAATGGTTCTATTATCTTATTACGATAGTGGTATGGATCTTCACTTCCAATTACATCTTTAACAACCACATCTAATTTCCCTATCTTTTTCATTACATCTTCAACCATAGCCTTTTTATACTTCAGTTGAGCTTCATACTTTAACATACCAAAATCACACCCTTGAAAATCTTCAAAAGAGATTTTGGTAATATCTTCAACTCTCTCCTCACCTGGAGATATTATCTCCTCTATAAGTCCTCTAGCATAGGTCTTTTTTACAGATATTATTTTTATTTTAACAATATCATTTGGAACAGACATTGGAACAAATATAGCAAAATCATTGTAATATCCAAGTCCCTCTCCTCCATTAACAATCTTATCAATTTTTAGCTCTATTATTTGATCTTTTTTTAACATTACTCTTCCTCTATTCTAAAGAATTTTATTCCTTGAGAAATGGCCATCTTTTTTTTATCTCTCATTTCATTTCCAATTCTTTCTAAATCTATTATATTGTCATACTCTATTTCTTTTTTAGAAAGCTCTTTTTGTAATTCATCAAGTATTTTTTTGTCCTGTTTTATACTTAGTTCTATCTTAGAAACTTTTATAAGAAGTGTTCCATGTAGTATCCAAATAGATAATATCCCTATTAAGAGTATAGTTAAATTTTTCAATTTTATCCTATCCTTTCTACCACTCTAAGTTTTGACGAATGAGCTCTATTATTAAATTCAACCTCTTCTCCCTCTGGAACAATAGGTTTTCTTGTAATAATCTTTACTTTAGCTTTTCCTCCACATACACATATCGGCAATCCTGGTGGGCATTTACAAGCTGTTGCTAAATCCTTAAATTTAGTTTTAACTAATCTATCTTCTAAAGAGTGGAATGTAATTATACCTAATCTTCCACCAATTTTTAATGAGTCTACAGCTTTATCTATAGCCTTTTCTAAAACTTCTAGCTCTCTATTTACCTCTATTCTTATAGCTTGGAATGTCTTTTTAGCTGGATGTTTTTGAGCTCTCTCTGGATAAGCTCTCTTTATAATAGCTACTAGCTCACCAGTTGTTTCTATATTCTTTTCCGCTCTAGCCTCACATATAAATTTTGCTATCTTTCTAGCATTTCTCTCTTCTCCATATTCAAAAATTATCTTAGCTAATCTCTCCTCTGGATACTCATTTACTACCTCATAAGCTGATAGAGGGTTACTTCTATTCATTCTCATATCAAGTCTTGTATCATATCTATATGAAAAACCTCTCTCTGGATCATCTAATTGAGTTGAAGATACCCCTATATCCATTAGTATTCCATCAACTTTGTCATACCCAGCCATATACAGGACCATATCTAAATTTTCAAAGTTATTTTTGAACACTTGCCATTTTTTTCCATACTTTTCTAACCTCTTCTTTGCAAAATCTATTGCTTGCTGGTCTTGATCTATTGAGATAAGGTGACCCTTCTCAGAAAGCTCTTTTAAAATTCCCTCCGAATGTCCTCCCCCTCCTAGAGTACAATCTAAATATACTCCATCTTTATTTATTACTAAATTATCTATACACTCTCTATATAAGACAGGTATATGATATTCACTTACTATATCTTCCATTGTTCACTCCTAATTCTATTTTACAAAAATAGAGAAGCCTTGGCTTCCCTACTTAGAATATAAGCATAAAAATTAATCTTCTTAAAATTATGAAAAAGAAATATGCTATGATTGGTGAAATATCCATTCTCATATTTCCCATAGGTATAAGCACTCTAAAAGGTCTTAGTATTGGTTCTGTTGTACTATATATTAAATCAGTAAATCCATTTCTTGACATTGGTGCTATCCAAGAAAGAAGTACTCTTATTATAATAAGAGTATTTATTACTGTTATTAATAAATCAACTATTCTTGCTATTAAAATCATTTTTTTCACCTCTCTCTATTTAGAGTTTAAAAAATAGTGCTTAGCTTTTGAAGTATACTCCCATCCAGACCATAGTGTCAATATAACAGGTATTAACATCATATAAAAGTTATATGGATTTTTTCCAAATACCATCATTATAAGTATCACTATCATCTGACTAGTTGTCTTATACTTTCCTAAATTTCCAGCTGGGATAACCTCTCCCTTAGCTGCAGCTAACATTCTTATTCCACTTATTAAAAACTCTCTAGCTATTACTACAATAGACATCCATGAAGGTATATATCCTAGGTCAACAAATATGACTAGGGCTGAAATCACAAGGACTTTATCAGCTAATGGGTCCATTATTTTTCCAAAATCTGTTATTAAATTATGCTTTCTTGCTAAATACCCATCAAAGAAGTCTGTAAGTGAAGCCACTACAAATATTCCAAAAGCTATTGCCCTATAAGTAAATCCTCCCTCATTTGAAAATTGAAGAAAATATATAAAAGGTACAGCAAGTATAAGTCTTAAAAATGTTAATTTATTAGGTAAATTCATTTTTATGCTCTCCTTTATTATTATATCTATTTTTCGTTCTCAACTATTGGTCCAACAAAATCATATTCAAAATTTTGCTCAACCTTTACTTTTACTATCTCTCCTGGTCTTGCAGTTCCATCAGTTGTAAGAACCTTTCCATCTATCTCTAATGCTTGTCCTCTTGTTCTTCCCTCTAGTAAGTACTCACTTTCACTAGATACTCCATCTATCATAACCTCTATCTCTTGACCTAAGAATCTTCTATTTTTTCTCTCTGCTATCTCACTTTGTAAATTTACAAGTTCAGCATATCTTCTCTCTTTTATCTCTTCAGGTACTTGGTCTGGTAAGTTATAAGCTACAGTGTCCTCTTCTCTTGAGTATTTAAAAACTCCAGCATAATCAAATTCAAACTCTTTTACATACTCTTTTAACTCTTGGAAATTCTCCTCTGTTTCTCCTGGGAACCCAACAATAAGAGTTGTTCTGATAGTAGCATCTGGAATAGCTTTTCTGATTCTATTCAGAACGCTTTTTACTTGCTCTCCATTTTTTGCTCTAGCCATGTTTCTTAAAATATTATCAGAAACGTGTTGGATAGGTACATCAAAATACTTACAAATCTTATCTTCTGATTTCATAACCTCTATAAGTTCATCTGTAACATATTCAGGGTGCATATAATAAGTTCTAAGCCATTTTAGCCCCTCTATTTTACATAACTCTTTCATTAGAGCCGCAAGTTTTTTATCTCCGTATAGATCTATTCCGTACTCAGTAGTCTCTTGAGCAAGTAGGTTTATCTCTCTTACTCCAGAAGCAACTAATCTTTTTGCCTCTTCTACTATATCCTCTATACTTCTACTTCTTAGTCTTCCTCTCATCTGTGGAATTATACAGTAAGTACAAGCTCTGTTACATCCTTCAGATATTTTTAAGTAAGCTGTATGAGGAGCAGTAGTTAAAACTCTATCAGTATTAGCATTTGCTAAGAATGTCATATTTTTTGTTTCAACTGCCTTTTTTCCTGCTAGAATCTCATCTACAACTTTCTCTATCTTATCTACATCACCAGTTCCTATTACAGCATCTACTTCAGGAAGTTCCTTTAAGATCTCTTCCGAATATTTTTGAGCAAGGCATCCAGCTACTATTATCTTTTTTAAATTTCCAGTTTCTTTAAATTCACTAACTTCTAAGATAGTTTGAATAGATTCTTCCTTAGCATCTCCAATAAATCCACAAGTATTAACTATAACTATGTCAGCTTCTGGTATCTCACTAGTAAGTTCCATCCCTTTTCTTTTAGATAAAATTCCTAAATAGTGCTCACTATCTACTAAGTTTTTACTACATCCTAAGCTAATTAAAGCTAATTTCATTCCTATTTTTTCTCCTTTTTCTAAATAATCATTAAAACTAAAATAGTTTTAATTAGGGAAATAGAAAGTACTTTAGTACTCTCTACTCCCTAATAATTATTATACTCTTTTTTTACTTAAACTAATTTTTCCATTATCAGTAGAGATAACTTTTACATCAAATACATCTCCTACTTTTAATACATCTTCTACTTTTTCTACTCTTTCTTGAGAGATTTCAGATACATGTAGAAGTCCCTCTTTACCTGGTAATATCTCCATAAATGCTCCAAATTTTTGAATACTTGTTACTTTACCAGTATAAACCTCTCCTACTTCAACATCTTTAACATATGAATTTACTAATTTAATAGTTTCATTTAAAGCTGCTTCGTCTTTACAGAATATAGATACTTTTCCATCATCATTTATATCTATTGTAGCACCTGTTTGGTCTATTATTCCTTTTATATTTTTACCTCCAGGTCCTATTAATACAGCTATTTTGTCAGTAGGTATAGTCATTTGATAAATTCTCGGTACATTTGATTTAATTGGAGCTGGTTCAGAGATTGTATTATTCATTAATACTAATATCTCATTTCTAGCATCTAAAGCTTGTTTTAAAGCTATTCTCATTATCTCTTCAGTTATTCCTGTAATTTTTATATCCATTTGAAGAGCTGTAATTCCATTTTTTGTTCCAGCAACTTTAAAGTCCATATCTCCAAGGTGATCTTCAAGTCCCATTATATCTGTTAATACAGTGAACTCATCTCCCTCTTTAATAAGTCCCATAGCTATTCCAGCAACATGCTCTTTTATTGGTACTCCAGCTGCCATAAGTGAAAGTGACCCTCCACATATAGAAGCTTGTGATGATGAACCATTTGATTCAGTTATCTCAGATACAACTCTTACTGTATATGGGAATTCTTCTTCAGATGGAACAACATATTTTAAAGCTCTTTCTGCTAGTGATCCGTGTCCTAACTCTCTTCTTCCAGGTGCACCCATTCTTCCTGTTTCTCCTACTGAGTAAGGTGGGAAGTTATAATGTAAGTAGAATTTTTTGTAGTACTCTTTCTCTAAATCATCAACTAATTGCTCATCCTCTTTTGTTCCTAAAGTAGTTACAACGATAGCTTGAGTCTCTCCTCTTGTAAACATAGCTGAACCGTGTGGGATAGGTAAACAATCAACTTCTGCAAATAATGGTCTAATTTCAGTTGTTTTTCTTCCGTCAACTCTATGTTTGTGGTAAAGAATAGCGTCTCTTACTAATTTTTTCATAAGGTCATGGTAGTAACCTTTAAATTCAATTAGAACATCTTCAGGTATCTCTACCTCTTCTCCTTCACCATAATTTTCAACTTTGAAAGTCTCTAATAATTCAGCCTCTAGAGAATCTACTGCTTCCTCTCTATTTTTCTTACCTAATGTAAGAACAGCAGCTTTTAATCTTTCCATTCCTCTTTCATCTATGAAGTTTTTAACTATTGGCATAACTTCTGGTTTTACAAACTCTATCTTCTCTTTTCCAATCTCTTTTGCAAAAGCCTCTTGGAAGTCACATATTTTCTTAATATTTTCGTGAGCAAACATTATCGCCTTTAACATTGTTTCCTCATCTAGCTCATTAGCTCCAGCCTCAACCATGTTGATAGCCTCTCTTGTTCCAGCTACAGCAAGTTCTAACTCACTTGCTTCTAACTCTTCTGGAGTAGGATTTAAGATGAACTCTCCATTTTTATATCCAACTACAACTCCAGCAACTGGTCCTAAAAATGGTAAATCAGATAACATTAAAGCCATTGATGAACCAATTATTCCTAGATAATCTGGTGTATTTTTTTCATCAAATGATAAAACTGTATTTACAATGTGTACATCATAGTTGAATCCATCTGGGAACATTGGTCTTATAGGTCTATCTATAAGTCTTGCTGTAAGTGTTGCATTTGTTGAAGCTTTTCCCTCTCTTTTGTTAAATCCACCAGGGAATTTTCCAGCAGCATAGAATTTCTCTATATAGTCAACTGTAAGTGGGAAAAAATCATTTTCCTTTCTAGGCTCCTTACTTCTATTAACTGTACTTAATAATACAGTATCTCCATATTGAACCATTACAGCTCCACACGATTGTCTAGCTATTTTTCCATTAGAAAATGTAAGCGTTCTACCAGCTAATTCCATTTGAACTTTTCTTTCATCAAACATTATTTTCCTCCTAATTATTCTCAGATTAGGAAGTAAATAATAAGGAGTAAAGAAATAGCTCCTATTACCTTACTTCTTACTACTTAACCTTCCTAATCTCTTTTTTTAAACTATTATAACATTTTTAATATTAAAAATCAAATTTTACATAACTCTTTATTTTATTTTTTTGAAAAAATTGGTATAATATATTGAAAGTCAATTAAATATTTTTTAAGGAGGAGGTATGAGAAAAAACAGATTGCTCTTTCTGATGGTTTTACCGTTCCTTTTTATTCCATCTAAAAGCTTTGGTAAAACTTTAAATTTTACCTCAAAAGAGGATATTGAAATAAAAAAACTAAAAAAAGAGATTCAACTTCTTGAGAATAAAATATCTCAACTTGAAGAGATTAAAAAAAATAGATTGATTAAAAATAAAAAAAATCTGAAAATAGGGCTAGCTCTTAGCGGTGGAGGAGCCAAAGGACTTGCACATATAGGTGTATTAAGAGTTTTAGAAGAGTTAGGAATACGCCCTGACTATATAGCTGGAACAAGTATGGGAGCTGTTGTTGGAGCTCTATACTCAGCTGGCTACTCTCTTGATCAGATTGAAAGTATTTTAACCAAAAATGATTGGGATAGTTTTATCAATGGTTCATTCATAGATGATAAAGTTCCTCTAGAAAAAAAGGTTAACAATAAAAAATATATGCTTTCTATCAGATATGATAATAAATTTAATTTCTCTCTTCCAAAGGGGTTTGGAAATAATCAGATGATATATTTTGAATTAAAAAAGCTTTTAAGCAATGTTGATAATATAAATAACTTTGATGAACTTCCTATCCCTATGAGAATAATAACTACTGACCTCAATACTGGAGAGGCTGTGGCTATGAAAGAGGGAGATTTAGCAAAGGTTATCACTGCTAGTATAGCTATACCAACTGTATTTGATCCTGTTGAAATAGATGGGCGTCTCTATATTGATGGACTTGTTTCTCGTAATTTTCCAGTTGTAGATGTTATAGATATGGGAGCTGACATCGTAATTGGAAGTGATGTTGGAAATGAGATAAAAGATAAAAAAGATTACAACATAATCAGTGTTCTAAATCAATTAGTTGCTATTCAAAGTGCTTCATCTACTAGTGAACAAAGAGAGTTAACCTCTATCTTAATAACTCCAGATGTACTTGAGTACTCAGCTACTAATTTAGAAAAGGGTAAACTTTTTGTAGAAAAAGGAGAGGAGGCAGCAAGAAAGCAACTTCCACTTTTAAAAGATTTGCCAAAGGTGAAGAGGGAAAATTATCTAACCTCTTCTGAAAAAGGTAGCTCAAAAAATATTGTAATAAAAAATATAGAGTATAAAAATAGTATATCTGAAAAAAACAGATCTATTATAAATAGTATTTTAGAAAATATTTTAAATAGAGAAATCTCAGCTGAAGAGTTAGAAAGTTCTATGATGAAGGTTTATGGAAACGATATTATAAATCGTATTTACTATGAAATTCAAGATAATACTTTAGTTATTGATGCAGATATCAATCCTAATAACTCCTTTGGAGTTAGTGTAAACTATTTGACTGGCTATGGAACAACATTTGATGTAGGGACTACCCTTACTAATTTTGGTAAAATCGGAAGTAATACCCTAGTTGATTTTCAAGTTGGAGATTATCTTGGGCTTAATTTAAAAAACTTTGCTTACTATGGATATTCTAATAAAATAGGTATTTTTACCAACTTAGGTTACAATGAAAATCCATTTTTCATATATGATGGGGATAAAAAAATATCTGATTCCCTTGTTAAAAGTGTTGATTTTGAAATTGGATTACTTACCCAATATAATAATCAGCTTATAGCATCTTATGGTATTAAAAACTCCTATAGTAAATTACTTCAAGAGACAGGTTCAATATATTCAGAGGACATTGAATACTCTAAAAACTATAATGGAGCTTTTTTTAGAACTACATTTGACACATTAGATTCAAATACCCACGCTAACTCTGGAGTTAAGCTTGATTTTGAATATAGCTGGGAGGGAAGTTTTGATAAATCTAACTCTAACTTTTATGGTCCTCTTTACTCCTTTGATGGTTATGTTCCTATCAATAAAAAATTCACCTTCAACTACGGATTATATGGAGGAGTTATCTCTGGAGATGGAGTTACTTCAATAGATAAGTTTATCCGTTTAGGTGGAACAAAGAACAATATGCATAACAAAGACTTTGCTTTCTATGGTTATAGATATCAGCAAAAGCTTGTTGATGAGTTCTTGATTGGAAAACTTGCCTTAATATATAAACTAGATTCAAATCTATATCTCAGTGCCCGTTGGAATATAGGAACCTACAGCGATTTAGAGACAGAGAGCTATCCAAATTCTAAAAAAATATGGGAAGATTACTCTCAGGGGTTTGATATATCTATTACCTATGAAAGTATCTTTGGTCCCTTTGAATTCTCACTAGCTCGTAACAATGAGAAAGAGAAGATACTATCTCAAATCAGTATCGGATATATTTTTGAATAGTTTTTATTTTAAAAAACACTATAAATTAAAAGAGGAGCTATTACATTTTATCTTTGTAATAGCTCCTAAATTTTATACTTTACTATTCTGCGTAAAGCTCTTCAAGTCTAGCTTGAACTCTTTCATCTTCTAAGTATTCATCATAAGTCATTGTCTTATCTAAGATTCCATTAGGTGTAATCTCTATAATTCTGTTAGCTACAGTTTGAATAAACTCGTGGTCATGAGCTCCAAATAGGATTGTTCCTTTAAAGTTTATTAAAGCTTTGTTCAGTGATGTAATTGACTCTAGGTCTAAGTGGTCATTAGGGTTGTCAAACATTAATACGTTTGCGTTAGTAAGCATCATTCTAGCTATCATACATCTTACTTTTTCTCCTCCAGATAAAACTGAACAGCTCTTTAATGTTTCCTCTCCAGTAAACAACATTCTACCTAAGAATCCTCTTACAAAAGCCTCATGTTGATCTGGTGAATAAGGTCTTAACCAATCTATTAGATTTAACTCTTTATTTTCAAAGAACTTAGTGTTATCCTTTGGCATATAAGCTTGGCTTGTTGTAACTCCCCAAGTATAGCTTCCTGAATCTGGTTCCATCTCTCCACTTAAGATATTTAATAGAGTAGTTTTTACGATATCATTCTTAGCTAAGAATACAACCTTATCTCCAGTATAGATAGTGAATGATACATTATCTAAAACTTTTACTCCATCTATTGTCTTAGTTAAGTTCTCAACTTTAAGCATGTTGTTTCCAGCTTCTCTCTCTTGTTTAAACTCAACAAATGGGTATTTTCTGTTAGAAACTTGCATATCTTCAAGTTGTAACTTATCAAGAAGTTTCTTTCTTGATGTAGCTTGTTTAGATTTAGATGCGTTGGCACTGAATCTAGCAATGAACTCTTGTAGCTCTTGTCTTTTTTGCTCAAGTTTCTTGTTTTTAGCTGATATTAATTTTGTCATAAGTTGATTTGATTCATACCAGAAATCATAGTTTCCAACATACATCTTGATTTTTCCATAATCTATGTCTGTAATATGTGTACACACTTTATTTAAGAAGTGTCTATCGTGAGATATAACTATTACAGTTGTATTATCTAAATCCATTAGGAAATTTTCTAACCAAGTTATAGCTCTAATATCAAGTCCGTTAGTAGGCTCGTCTAGTAGTAGAACATCTGGTTGTCCAAATAAAGCTTGGGCAAGTAATACCTTAACTTTCTCTGGCTCTCCTAACTCTTTCATATATTTGTGGTGTAACTCAGTTCCTATTCCTAATCCCATAAGTAAAGTTTCAGCTTCTGTTTCAGCTTCCCAACCATTTAGCTCGGCAAACTCTCCCTCTAACTCTCCAGCTCTTATTCCATCTTCGTCAGAGAACTCCTCTTTGGCATATATAGCATTTTTCTCAACTATGATATCCCAAAGTTTTTTATGTCCCATTAAAACAACATCTAAAACCTTATCCTCTTCATGAGCAAAGTGGTTTTGGTTAAGTACTGCCATTCTCTTATTTTTATCAAAGATTACCTCTCCTTCAGTTGGCTCTAATGCTCCTGAAAGTATCTTTACAAATGTAGACTTACCAGCTCCGTTAGCTCCTATAAGCCCATAACAGTTTCCCGGTGTAAATTTAATATTTACATCTTCAAATAATTTTCTACCAGAAAATCTCATACCTAGATTACTAGTTGCTATCATTTAAATAATTCCTCCTTGTTAACTCTTCAAAATTCCATACTATTATATCATTAATTTTAAACTTTTACAATTAAAAAAATATATTGTGTTTTTTTAAGTTTTATCATATAATATAACCTGAATGTTTTTAAGAAAAGGAGATTTTAAAGATGGCATCTATATTTGATAGTTTCAAAATAAAAAATATAGAGTTAAGAAATAGAATTGTTCTCCCACCACTTGTGAGATTTTCTATTGTTGGACTAGATGGATATGTTACTGATGAGTTAGTGGAGTGGTATGAAGATGTACTTCGTGGAGGGGTTGGCTTTGTAATAGTTGAAGCTACTGCTGTAAGTGAAGATGGAAAGTTAAGAGAGAATCAACTTGGAATATGGAACGATTCATTTATCCCTGGACTTAAAAGAATTGCAGACAAGTGTCATGAGTATAATGTTCCTGTAATCATACAGATACATCATGCTGGTTTTAAAGAGGATATCAAAAATGTTGATAAATCTGTACTTGAAGATATTTTAGAAAAGTTTAAAATAGCGTTTCATAGAGCAAAATTGGCCGGCTTTGATGGAATAGAGATACATGGAGCTCATACATATCTTATCTCTCAACTGAACTCTAGACTTTGGAATACTAGAAATGATGAGTACGGTGGAAGTTTTGAAGGAAGAATGTATTTCTCTAAAAGACTTATAGAGGAGACTAGAGAGCTTTTTGATGATAACTTTATCCTTGGATATAGAATGGGAGGAAATGAGCCTGAACTTTCTGATGGAATAGAGATTGCAAAGTATTTAGAAGGTTTAGGTGTAGATGTAATTCATGTTTCATCTGGTGTACCTGACCCTAAGTATATGAGAAAGGAAAAGATAGATATATCTTCTGATTTTCCATTAGATTGGGTAATATACATGGGAGTTGAGATAAAAAAACATCTCTCTATTCCTGTGATTGGAGTTAGAAATATAAAGAAAGAGAGTCAAGCTAGTTGGCTTGTTGAGAATAATCTTTTAGATCTTGTAGCTGTAGGTAGAGCTATGATAGCTCGTCCTAACTGGGTAAATGTAGCTAGAAAGGAGTACGAAGCTAGAAATGGAGTTAAAAACTCTTGATATATTTTGTGAAATTATAGATAACTATGGAGATATTGGTGTAGTTTATCGTACTGCTAAAGAGTTACAAAAAATATTTCCTAAAAGTAAGATAAGGGCATTTTTAAATAAATTAGATGAATTTAAAAAAATCAATTCCCAAGTACTTGACCTGCCATCACAAAATATTGATGGTATTGAGTATATTACATTTGATTATCTAAGAGATAATGCTAATGAACTTCTGACAGCACAAGTTATAATTGAAGCTTTTGGTTGTCAAATACCTAAAGAGTATATGGAAATTGCCTATGATAATTCTGAGTTACTTATCAATCTAGAGTATCTTTCAGCTGAGGATTGGATAGAAGACTTTCATCTTCAAAGCTCTCCACTTGGCAGAGGAAAACTAAAAAAAGTTTTCTTTATGCCGGGATTTACTGAAAAATCTGGAGGGGTTATAGCTGATTCAAACTATCTTGAGAGAATTCAAAGGGTCTTAGAAAACAAAGAGTTTTATGAAAAAAAATACCTTTCCGATATAGAGGATAGAGAAAATAAGATTATTGGAACACTTTTCTCTTATGAAAAAAACTTTACTCCTCTTTTAGAAGATCTCAAAAAATTGGATAAAGATGTTGTAATTTTAGCTATGGGAGAAAAGACACAGGATAGTTTAAGAAAAATTTTTAAAAATTTTTCAATAGAGGACTTTAGAAATTCTCTAAAATATGGTAAAATAGAAATAAGGTTTTTAAATTTTCTCAATCAAGAGGAGTATGAGGAGCTAATTAATATAGTTGATTTTAACTTTGTACGTGGAGAGGACTCTTTTATCAGAGCAGTTCTCATTGGTAAACCATATATGTGGCATATCTACTGTCAAGAGGAGTATGCTCATATGGATAAGATTGAGGGATTTTTAGATAAATATAGAAGAGTGATTGAAAACTTTAGTGATGAAGATTTTCTACTCAACATGGAAAAGTTTTTTAAAGATTATAATTTTAGAAAAGAAAACAGTTTGGAGCTTGGAAAGGAGAGTTATCTTTACTTTTTTGAGAACCTTGCAAAGATAGAAAAATATAATACTATCTTTAGAGATTTTCTTATACAAAAATGTAATCTTATAAATAAATTAAAAGATTTTATAGAAAAATATTGAGGAGGTTTACAAATGAAAATAGCTCAAGAATTAAGAGCAGGAAGCACAATCAAAATCGGAAACGATCCATTTGTAATTTTAAAAGCTGAGTACAACAAATCAGGAAGAAACGCTGCTGTTGTAAAATTCAAAATGAAAAACTTAATATCAGGAAACATTTCTGACGCTGTTTATAAAGCAGATGACAAAATGGACGATATCAGACTTGATAAAGTTAAAGCAATCTACTCTTACCACGATGGTGAGTTCTATGTATTCTCTAACCCAGAAACTTGGGATCAAATCGAACTTAAAGAGGAAGATTTAGGAGATGCTTTATACTACTTACAAGAAGAGATGGAATTAGAAGTAGTTTACTACGAGTCTACTCCAGTTGCAGTTGAATTACCTACTTTCGTAGAAAGAGAAATAGTTTACACTGAGCCAGGATTAAGAGGAGATACTACTGGTAAAGTATTAAAACCAGCTAAAATCAATACTGGATATGAAATCCAAGTTCCTTTATTCGTAGAGCAAGGAGAATGGATCAAAATAGATACTAGAACTAACGAATACGTAGAAAGAATTAAAAAATAGTAACTATTCAAATCTAAATAATTTAAAAGGTGCTAAGAGCTAAAATTGGCTCACAGCACCTTTTCTTATTACCAAATTCCCAACATATACTGTATAATCAAACTTACAATAGTTATTCCACTCCAACAAGCAAATCCCATTAAAATAGGTTTTCCTCCTGTCTTTAAAAGCTTAATAATATTAGTATTTAATCCTATTGCACACATAGCCATTACAATAAAAAACTTACTTAAAGTTTTTATTGGTGAGAATACAGATATACTTACTCCAAAAGATACAGCTATTGTAGTAACTATTGATGCCCCAATAAAATAAAGTATAAAGAATGGAAAAATCTGTTTTAAATTTAATTTTTTATCAGACTTATTCTCTTTTGCTGATTTTATTGCTAAAAAAATTGTTATAGGAATAATTGCCAGTGTTCTTGTCAATTTTACAGTAACAGCTTTATCCAGTGTCTCTACTCCTAAATTATAGATAGCATCCCAAGTAGATGCCGCTGCTGTTACAGAAGATGTATCATTTACAGCTGTTCCAGCAAAGATTCCAAAAGCTTCTCCAGAGGTTGTTGAAAACCCTACCAAGGAACCAAATGTTGGAAAAATAAGTGCTGCTAATACATTAAAGAAAAATATTACAGATATTGCCTGTGCTACCTCTTCGTCATTAGCATCTATAACTGGAGCTGTAGCCGCAATAGCTGAACCTCCACATATAGAAGATCCAACTCCTACTAATGTTGCTATCTTTGTTGGAATTTTTAATACTTTTTGGAGTATATATGCTATTATTAATGATGTTGCTATTGTAGCTACTATTATTGGTAAAGATTGAGCTCCTGTTTCTAAAACAACAGAGAGATTTAATCCAAAACCTAAAAGAATAACTGCATATTGAAGTACCTTTTTTGATGTAAAGAGAATTCCCTTTTGAAACGGAGCTTTATCTCTTATAAAGTGAGTTACTACCATTCCTAATAATATTCCAAAAACTGGTCCCCCTATTATAGGATATTTTTCTCCCAATATCCATGCTGGAATACTCAATATTAATACTAAGAACAATCCTAATATATTCTCTTGCATCCATCTCTTTAAACTATTTTTTTGATAACTCATACCACTGTCCCTTCTATCTAGTAATTTTACTAATAAAAAATATCATATTTTAATTGGGATGTAAAATAATAATTATTTATATCTTTATAAATTATACTAATATAGAAAAAAAGCTATCACAATACTAATCTTTAGAAATTAATATTGTAATAGCTCCATTTTATAATCTGAAATCTGATTTTCCACCAGTTTTCTCTATTAATTTTATATCTCCTATTATCATATGTTTATCTACAGCCTTACACATATCATATATTGTAAGAGCTGCTATAGATACAGCTGTAAGGGCTTCCATTTCCACTCCTGTTTTACCTGTTGTTTTCACAACTGCCTCTATCCATATTCTATCCTCAGCAATTTCAAAAGATATATCTGCCCCAGTAAGTAGAATATTATGACACATTGGAATCAGATCCCAAGTCTTCTTTGCCCCACATATACCTCCAACTTGAGCAACAGAAAGAACATCTCCCTTTTTCATCTTTCCTTCACTAACCATATTTATAGTTTCTGGATTCATCTTTATATATCCTCTAGCTATGGCTCTTCTCTGTGTTTCATTCTTTTCACTGACATCAACCATTCTAGCTCTACCTTTTTCATTAAAGTGTGTAAAATCCATAGTTACCCCTGCTTTCCAAATGAACAGTTAGGATAGTGGCAAACTCCACAAGATTGGCACAATCCTCCATTTCCATACATCATAATATCTCTTTTACTCAATCTTTCTCCAGTCATAACTCTCGATAAAACTATATCAAAAATAGTTCTTTTAGAGAACATCACACAACCTGGTAACCCCATCATAGGTATATCACCTAAATAAGATAGTAAAAACATTGACCCCGGTAAAACTGGTGCTCCATAAGTTACTAATTCTCCTCCCATCTCAATAATAGAACTTGGAGTTAAATCATCTGGGTCAACCGACATTCCACCTGTAAATATTAGCATATCTGCCCCTCTATCTAAAAACTCTTTGGCTCTTGCTTTTATAACATCTTTATCATCTGGACATAAAACCTGTCCTACTATCTCACAATTATACTCAGCTAATTTATTCTTTATTACAGCTCCAAATTTATCCTCTATTCTTCCATAAAAAACTTCATTTCCAGTTGTGATAATTCCAACTCTATATTTTTTATATGGAGCAACCTTTAATAATGGAGTCTTTATTAACTCCTTTGCTCTTTCCATCTTCTCTTTAGCCACAACTAGTGGTATAACTCTAGCTCCACCTACTAATTCTCCCTTTTTTACAGAGTAGTTATTAGGTAAAGTAGCAAAAGATATCTCCCCTAGCATATTTAACTCTAGAAGATTTTCACTATCAACTTTTAAAATCCCGTCACATTCAGCTCTAAAGTTTATCTTTCCCTCTTTTATCTCGTCATCGGTATATATATTTTCTCCTTTTCCTAATTCACCTAGAATTACAGCAGCTTCATTTTCATGTACTCCCTTATCTCCTAGCTCAAAAACATATATATGATCCTTTCCTAGACTAAGAAGTTTTGGAATATCCTCCTCTTTTATAATATGCCCTTTTTTAAAAGCTCTTCCCTTAAATTCCCCTGGAAGAATCTGAGTTATATCATGCTGAAGTACATACCCAACAGCATCAACTGTTTTTATTTTCTTCATATATTATCCCTTTCTTTTTTAAATAAATAATTATAAACTATCATTATAGTAAAACTTATCAATAAAATCACAGCTAAGAAAAAGTTCGCTGTCTGTGTATCTCCACTCTCAGAAGCTGAATAGATTGCCATAGATATAGTTTGAGTTTTCCCAGGAATATTTCCCGCCAACATAAGTGTTGCTCCAAACTCTCCCATAGCTCTTCCAAAGGATAAAACCATTCCAGCTAAAATATTTTTCTTTATAAGTGGAAGTGTAATTAATCTTAAAATTTGAAGCTCACTAGCTCCACACTCTCGCCCAGCTTCAAAATATACTGGATTTAGAGAGGCAATCCCTGTTTTAACACTATTATACATAAGTGGTAGTGATACCATAAAGGCTGTAATTATTCCAGCCCACCATGAAAAGATTACCGATATATTGAAATATTTATATAGGATTGCCCCTATTATCCCTCTCTTTCCAAGAATTAAAATAAGGATATACCCTAATACACTTGGTGAAAGGAATAGTGAGAAATTTATAAACATCTCAGATATACTCTTTACTTTTGAATTTGCTCTCTCTAACAACCATACTAATAAAATAGATACAATAGTTACTATCAATGTTGAGATTATTGCTATTTTTAAAGTTAATAAAATTATATTTAAGTTTAAACTTGTCATAACTAATCTGCCATCTCAAAACCATATTTCTTATACAGTTTTTTAGCTGTTTCTGAATTTAAATAATTATATAGTTCTACTACATTCTCATTTGCTCTATCCTTTATAACTCCATAACTATATATGATAGGAGTATGTAAATTTTCAGGTACTGTATAAACTATTTCACTATTTTTTAAAACCCTTGCATCTGTCTTATAGATAAGAGAATAATCCACTTCATATAAATCTACATATTGGGCAGCACTTCTCACATCTTTGGCATATACTATATCCTTTTGAACCTTATCCCAAATTCCATAGTTTATAAAAGCTTCTTTGGAATACTTTCCAGCAGGAACACTTTCTGGAATACCTATAGCTATACTACTTCCAACTAACTTATCTAAAGAATCTATATTACTTCTTCCAGCCACAACAAGTCTATTCTTTAAAATATCCTTTTGATACTCTTTATCTATAAATCCTTTGTTATCTAAATCTTTTAAGTCTTTTTGTGAAGCAAAGAATACTAAATCAACTGGTGCCCCGGCTACAATCTGATTTTTCAAAGCTCCAGAACCACCTAAATTAAGATTTATCTTTATATCTTTATTTTCATTCTGAAATTTCCCAGTCAGCTCCCCCATTACCTCTTTTAGACTAGCTGCTGCACTTACTGTTATCTCCTCTTTTGAAAAAGATAATGAAGAGAGTGTTAACATACCAATTAAAGTTTTTAGTATGATTTTTTTCATCTCATCACCCCGTATTTTAATATTTATCTAAATAGATGATAACAAATTTACTAAAAAATTTCAAGATTTATTGATATTTTATGGTATAATTGAATTAATAATAAAACTACTAGTGAGGTGAAATTATGTTCAAAGTTGCTATTGTATGTATGAGTGATAAAGGTTCTAAAGGTGAAAGAGAGGATATATCTACACAAGTTATAGAAAGAATTATGATTGAAAATGGATATGAAGTAAGTGAAAAAGTTTTAATTCCTGATGAATTTCAATTAATAAAAGAGACACTTATAAATCTATGTGATAATAATTTAGTTGATTTAATTCTTACTACTGGTGGAACAGGATTTTCAAAAAGAGATGTAACACCAGAAGCTACAGAGGAGGTTATTGAAAAAAGAGTTCCAGGTATTCCTGAAGCTATGAGAGCTTACTCTTTAACTATTACAAAGAGAGCTATGCTTTCTAGAGCCACTGCTGGTATCAGAAAAAATACCCTTATTATAAATATGCCAGGAAGTCCGAAGGCTGTTGAAGAGTCTCTTAACTACATAGTTTCAGAGTTAAAACATGGACTAGAAATAATGGTTGGTTCTGCTAGTGATTGTGCTAGAAAATAATCTTAAAAAATAAAGAGCAAGTGGTTTAGCTTGCTCTTTTATTTACTCTTTAATTACTATTTTTTAATCTCTCAAAGCTAGTGGCATAAGAATATAGATATAGTCATCATTTCCTATCTCTTTTACCTCAAACATAGATGAGGCATTATTTCCACTAATAATTACATTGTCTGATATATTATCAATATACTCAGATAAAAATTTACAGTTCAGAGAAGCCTTAAAGTCATCTCCTTCTTTTAGCATATTTACTTTTTGATTTATCTTTGCTCTACCAGAGAAGGCATTGATAACCATCATCTTTCCTGTAAAGTTAAATATTGCTCCAAACTTAGCATCTAAACTTGTCTTTGCTACAGTGATTACTCTTTTTATAGCACTTCTTAATTCATCTCTATTAAATTCCATCTTCTTTTCAAAAGCTGAAATTCTAAGAATTGTTTTGAAATCTGGATATTGAAGCCCTATTGTCTTACTTGAAAAATAAGAGTTTTCCCATGTTATAACCAAAGTATCTCCACTATAACCTATATTGATATCTTTATTATAATCTTTTAATAGTTTGCAAAGAGTATTTATAGTTTCCATAGGGATAGATATCTCTTTTTCTTCATTACACTGAACTCTCTCTCTTAAGAAAAGAAGTCTATATGAATCTGTAGAAACAAGGTTTAATTCCTCTTTCTTAAATACCGCTCTTACACAGTTTATCTGTATATTATCTGTACTTTGAAAGGCAGCAAACTTTGCTTTATCTAAAAGAGAGACAAAACGTGCTCCATCTATTGTTAAAAGGTTTTGTGCTTCTAATTCTGGGATAACAGGATATGCTCCTCCCTCCAATGTAGAAAACTCAGCCTGATGAACAGCTATAAATCCATTTTCACTAGAAAACTCTATTCTCTCCTCTTCTAATAGCTTAATATATTCAAGAAGTAGGAAAGGTTTTAAAATAACCTCTCCCTCTTTTTCTACCTCTGTCTCTATCTTTCTTATATGCTCTATCTCTAAGTTTGTTCCAATAAAGATAACTTGATTCTCTTTAGCTGTAATCTTTAATCCTGAAACTATTGGCTTAATAGGGTTCTCTTTCAAAATATTTGTATATTCTGAAAGAACTGAAATCAACTCTTCTCTTTTTATGGAAAATTTCATTTTAACCTCCAAATTTAATCGGCAATTAGTATTTCTTGCCAATATTTATTTTGTAAATCAAGAGTCTTGTTTATATCTCTTAAAACTTGTACATTTTTTAAATCTGAAATTTCAAATAGAGGCTCAACTGTCATTAAATCTCTAGCTTTTACATTTACAGATGGTGTTTCAAGAGCATCAGCCATCTTAGCAGCTACTTCTGGTCTCAATGTATACTCTAAAAACTTGTAAGCATTCTCCTTATGAGGAGCTGATGATAAAATAGTAAATGAATCAACATAAGCTGTTCCACCCTTCTCTGGTATTATCATCTCCACATTTTTTCTCTCATTTTCATCTAACTCTTTAAAGATGTTGTCTGGATAACCTTGTACTACCCAGAAATCTCCACTTGCAAATCCTTTTCCAAATGACTCAGCATCAAATTTAGCTATATTTTTTTTCCATTTTTTAACCAATCCCGCTGCTTGAGCTATTGCTTTTTCATCATCAGTAGTTTGTGGATATCCTAACATACCTAAAGCTGATGTCATTACCTCTCTCATATCATCAAGAAGAGTCATTCTACCTTTTAAATCTGTTCTTTCATAGATAGAGTAATCTCTTGGAAACTCTGGAACATATTTTGTATTTACAGCAATAATAGTTGCTCCTATTAAGTATGGAACCTCATAGTCATTTTGAGGGTCAAAATGATGAAGCTTCTCTAATACTAATGGGTCTAAGTTATTGTAATTTGGTAATTTACTCTTATCTAATTTATCAATCATTCCCTCTTTCATCATTATCTCTACATAGTCAGCTGACGGCATAACTATATCGTACCCATCTCCACCAGCTTTTAATTTTGTAAACATCTCTTCATTAGAGGAATAAATATCTTCTATTACTTTTATACCTGTTTCCTTTTCAAAATCTTCATAAATACTTTGAGGTATAGTATCAGCCCAACCATATACATATAATACGTCTTTACTTTCTTCTTTCCCTCCGCACCCTACTAATGCCATAGCTAAAGCAAGTGTACTTAATATTTTTTTCATTTATCAACCTCCTAAAACTTTATCAATATATATTATTCTAATATGAAATCTAGATTAAGTCAATTACTTCTTAATTCTTTTATATACCCTTCTATTTCGTCCAATATTCTCATTAAATCTTCTCTAAAATCTCCATTTTTTCCAATTGTTTTCATACTTATTTTTTCTAAATATATTAGAGATTTAAAAGCCGTGAATATATTTTTTTCAAAAACTACTCCATAACTACTTACTAATCTAAACATCTCCATTAATTTTCTAACTAATGTATTATTTGTTGGATAGCTTGAATTAAAAATTTGCTCCATATCTCTTACTACATACTCTAACTGTTCTTGAGATATTTTCTCCTTGGAAATATCATTAAATATCTCAGTAACCTTTCTAAAATCTCTTTTTAATGCATACTTTAGAAGTTTAAACAATCCTTCTTTTGTCTGAGTTGTTAAAATAGAGATGGTATTACAATCTAAGAAATGTATATTTCCCTCATCACTTAAAATAAGGTTTCCAGAGTGTAAATTATTATGAAAAACGCCAACTTTCAACATAAAAAATAACTGTGTTCTAATTAAATCTAGAACATCTTTATAACTTAATCTATTATATTGTAGTAATTCATAAAAATAACTTCCATACACAAACTCTGTTACTACTTTATCATCAGATGATAGATAAGCATATATTTTCGGAAATTTAATTCTTTTTAAAAACTTTATCTCTTTGTACTCATCAAGATACTCTATTAAATTTTTAGTATATCTTATCTCATTTCCTAAAACAAATTTCCTGTTAATACGTTCCTTTAAGTCTGTTAAAATTTCCTCTATTTTATATTCTTTATTTATCCAAGGTCTTAAATATTTTTGATATTTTAAAGTTTTTTCTATTTTATTTAATTTTTTAAAACAGTTATTTTTGGAAACTGGATTAACCGCCTTTATCGATATCTCAACTCCACTTTTTAGACACCCTTTAAAAAAACAGTTGATATCAGAGTAAGAATACGGATAATTATCATAATACTCTAATAGTGAAAACAAGGGATCATCTTTTTTTACTAAATTCAGCAAATGTTTTTCTTCCTTTTCTAAATGTGTTGTTTGAAATTCTGAAAGAAATAGACACTGTTCTATATTTAATAGATCAAATCTTGTTGAATACTCTTCAGCTATATAAATTCCTACTCTTCCTAAATCTGTTACACAGGATAATTTTTCAGCTCTTCCACTCTTTAGTGCTTTCATAAACTTTATAAATTTAAACGATAACATTTTTATCTCCTCTACTATGATTTTATCATTAAAATTATAATACATATTTTATATTCTGTAAATAACAAGGTTTTTATGGTATAATAAAAAGTAGAAAAATTTCAGGAGGATATTGTGGAATTTATAAATAGTTTAGATAATAGTACAATTAAAAGAATAAAAAAATTGAAACAGAGAAAATATAGAGAAGAGGAGAAAAAATTTTTAGCTGAAGGAAGAAAATTTTTAGATTTTGATTACCAACCAGAGTTAATCATATTAAAAGAGAATTTTGAAGAGATAGAAAATATCAATCAAAAGTTAGAAAAGTTTAATTGTAGAAAATTGGTGGTTAATGATAAAATTTTTAAAGAATTAACTTCCCAAGAAAACTCCCAAGGAGTTATCTTAGTATATCCTTACTGTACTAGTGATATTAACTCTCTACAAAAAAATATTGTAATTTTAGATAAAGTACAAGATCCTGGAAATCTTGGTACAATTATCCGTGTAGCTGATGCTGCTGGGTTTAGAGATATTTTATTAACTAAGGGAAGTGTTGATTGCTACAATGAAAAATGTGTAAGAAGTAGTATGGGCTCTATATTCAATATGAATATAATCTATATGGAAGAGGTTGCACTTTTAAAATATTTAAAGGAAAATAACTATAAATTACAGGTAACAGCCCTTGAGAAAAATTCAATAGAGTACACTCAGATGACTCTTGCTGATAAAAATGCTATAGTTTTTGGAAGTGAAGGGAACGGAGTGAGTAAAGAATTTTTAAACTCTGCTGATGAGTGCGTTATCATTCCTATATATGGAAGTGCTGAATCACTAAATGTAGCTATGGCTTCTGGTATTATTCTTTACAAGGTTAAAGAACTTGAAACTTTAAAGTAATTTTTTGCTAAAAGGATTTGTGATGGATAAATTTGAAGAGTTAGAAAAAATGGTAACTCTCGAGATTCCAGCTGGAGTTTTAGAGGAAAATGAATGTCCTATGAGTGCAGCTATTAGGGAGTTAGAAGAGGAAACAGGATACAGAGCTAATAAAATAGAAAAAATATGTGAATATTTTATGAGTCCTGGAATATCTGATGGAAAAAGTATAATAGGGGTGGAGTTTGCTAAAAGAAAAAGAGGAATATTATGAAAATAAAAAAGCTTTTCTTTCTTTCAATCATTCTATTACTCTTTACTAATTGTTCTCTTATTGGTGTAGATAAAAATGAAAAAATATCTAAATATTTTACTATGGGAGAAGCTATATATAGTAGTACTGCTATAAAAAAAGGTATTAAAAATACACCTAGTTGGAGTGAGAGAGCAAATATCAGATATACAGCTAAAAGACTTGATGAGGTTAGAACTATTCTCGGACGGCCTGTAGTAGTTAGTAGTTGGTTCAGAAGTGAAAAACTTAATAAAATTGTTGGGGGTTCCTCTACTTCTGGACATCGAACTGGAATGTCTGTAGATATTATATTGAAAAAAGGTAGTGCTGGAAAAAAAGAGTATGAAAAAGTTAAAACAAAGCTCAAAAGCTATGACCAACTCATATATTATCCTAATAGAGGGCATCTTCACATAGGATTTAAACAATATAAATTTCAAGAGAGAAAACAAGTTATGATTAAATATAATTAATTAGGTGATAATTATGTCTGAAAAAATAAAAAATATTTTAAGTCAAGAGAATTTTTCGAAGGAAGACCTACTTGAACTAATGAAGATAGATAACTCCGAAGATTTAGACTTACTATTTAAAAAAGCTTATGAGATAAAAGCTAAATATGTTGGGAGAAAGGTTTACTACCGTGGACTTATTGAGATAAGTAATAAATGTATAAAAAATTGTAAATATTGTGGAATAAGAAGAGATAACCATAATGTTGAGAGATTCTCTATGTCTAAAGCTGAGATAATGGAAGCTGTAAAGTGGATATATGATAATAACTATGCCTCTATAGCTCTACAATCTGGTGAAAGACAAGATGAGGAGTTTGTCTCTTTTATCGAAGACTTAATCAGAGAGATTAAAATTTTTTCCAATGGAAAACTAGGAATTACTCTATCACTTGGGGAGCAGAGTAAAGAGACATATAGAAGATGGTTTGAAGCTGGAGCTCATAGATATCTTCTTAGAATAGAATCAACAAATTTAGATATATATAACCATCTACACCCTATGGATAACAAACATACATTTGAAGTGAGAAAAAAATGTCTTGAATATCTAAGAGAGATTGGATATCAAGTTGGAACTGGGGTAATGATTGGACTTCCTAATCAAACTGAAGAAGACCTTGTAAATGATATCCTATTCTACAAAAATATGAATATAGATATGATAGGTATGGGGCCATATATTCTTCATAAGGATACTCCACTTGGTAAGGCGTGGGAAAATAGTGTAGTTAGTGTTGAAAAAAGAGTTGAGTTAGGATTAAAAATGATAGCTATTACTAGAATTTTCCTAAAGGATGTGAATATTGCTGCTACTACAGCTCTTCAAGGACTTGACCCTCAAGGAAGAGAGAAGGGGCTTCTTGCTGGAGCTAATATCCTTATGCCTACAGCAACAGCTCTTGAACATAAGGGAAAATACCTTCTTTATGATAATAAACCGGGAATAAATGATAGTGTTGAGAAAGCTAAAGAGATTATGGATAGTAATGTAAAAGCTATTGGTGATGAGATTGTTTATGGAGAGTGGGGGGATTCTCTACACTTTAAAAATAAGCAAAAATAGTTTTCATTAACAAAAGCACCTCACAATCTTATTTTTAAGATCTTGAGGTGCTCTTTTAATAATTAAAATTTATATCCTATTCCTGCTCCTATCTTCCATTCATTTTTCATATTTTCACGAGCAAATGAATAACTACTCACTATATCCATAAGCGTTCCATTTTGATGTTCATACTCATACTTTATGTGTGTTGTTATTATATCATTATTTTTCTCACCTACTAATACTCCAAACTCTTTTCCACCTTTATAGCTACTTTTTAATTCCGTTGCTTCTGAACCTGACACTATATTTTCATAATCTACCCCTGCTTTTAATATATGCTTTCCTTTACTTCCTAATACTTCTCTCTTTAAATCTCCTCCCACTTTTGCTGTTAAATAGTTAAACTCT
The DNA here is from genome assembly GCA_018883725.1 of Candidatus Fusobacterium pullicola. Lineage (NCBI taxonomy): Bacteria > Fusobacteriati > Fusobacteriota > Fusobacteriia > Fusobacteriales > Fusobacteriaceae > Fusobacterium > Candidatus Fusobacterium pullicola. The sequence goes on from JAHLFN010000036.1 coordinate 40,062, forward strand.
TTTTCCTTTGTATCTAAAGACAATACTCCCTCTTCTCTTATCTTATCTTGCTTTATAAAAGTATATCCTACATTGAAATAAGGTTCAAAATATAAATTATCTTTTATCTCGTGGGTATATCTTATATCTGTATATATGTTTATTCCATTATCATTATAATTACCACTATATGATTGAGCGTTTGTTTTGTCATAGAAAATATTGCTATAATCTTTTGTTACTCTATCACCTTCATAATCTCCATACTGATATCCTACACCTAAAGCTATTCTCATATTATCAATATATTTTTTTCCATATACTCCTAAATAAATTGAATCACCATCTAATTTACTAGATGAGATCTTCGCTTCAGAATTTGTTCCTCCTAAAACTATTCCAACTGTATTATCTAAACTTAATCCATACTCTGCTTGAGCATAAGCTCCTGTTAATTTCATATCACTCTCTACACTTGATTTTCCTGCATCAAATGAATAGTAATTTCTTCCATAATATTTGTCCTTTGTTCCTCCATCTACATGAGTTAATCCTCCATAAACTGCCCATTTATGAATATCAGGACGTAATTCTCTTCCTAATACTGAATTTTTTAGCATGTCCATTGATTTTCTTGATAATTCTGAAGAATAGCTATATGGATTAGCTCTATATACATCTGCAAGATATTTAATAAATCCTTCTAATTTCTTATCATCAGATACATCAAAATATTTTGTTTCATCTGTTGATGTCATACTTTGATAAATAGAATTTAATTTTGAATATTCTATACCATCAATCACCGGATTTTCTCCCTCTTCTGGGAATGTAATATCCTCTCCTGGGGTTGATCCTGGTGGAGTTTCTATAGGATCTTCTTCAGGTGTATTTGAATCTATTACTGGTGGTTTTAATGGTAGATCTTTTACTGGATGTACTACTGGTTTTCCATCAGCTCCTAACTGTATTGTAAATAATGAAGAAGTAGTATCAATTGTTACATCATCTTCATACTGCGTCTCTTTTCCTTTCATTGTTTCATCAAGTTTATTATTACTTCCAAAATCAAGAACTGTTCCTATCCCTAATCCATTCAAATCAAATAGAAGTTTTCCACCCTCTGAACTTATAGTTCCACTGTTATTCATAAGTGCATGAGTACTATATACTTGTAATGTACTATCTGTTGCTCTTGTTACTCCGCCAGTTGTTCCTGTCGGTTTAACTCTTAATACTAAGTTTGCCCCTTTCTTTATTACTATATCTCCTAACTGTGCATCAACTGTTTCATATAAAGTTACATTAGTTCCTACAGTAGTACTTTTAAAGTTACTAATATCCTGATAAATATTAATATTATTTCCTGATATAGCTCTTGTATCTTGAGCTACTGAACTCTCAAATAGTAAGTTTGCACTACTATTCCCATCTAGTTTTCCATTCAATTTAACTGAATCATCTATAGTAAGATTTCCTATTGAACTTATACCACTATTAACTACTGTTCCATTTTTTAAATTTATATCTGTTCCTACTATAGCCTTTTCATAACTTCCAGAATTTATTACTAGGTTATTCGCTGTAAAAGTTCCATCTTTTACTTGAACTGCTGTTCCTATACTATTTATTGTAGAGTTTGAAAGTAACAGTATCTCTCCATTATCTACTATAACTGAATTGTCACCATTTCCTACTACATTTATTATCAAATTCTCTTTCTCATTTATTTCAGATGACAAAATAGCTCTAGCTTTATTTTCCTCATCTATTCCATTGATTACTAACTTATTCTCACTTTCTAAATTAATTGGTTCGAAACTTCCTTCTATTTTAATTTCATCAGTTCCATATCCCGTTATCAATAGTCCTTTATTTTGAATTTCTAATTCTTCTTCAAAGTTTTTGATTCCTGTTGTTCCACCAATAATTCCCGTATTTGTTATACTAGTTAAATTTATTTTTGCTTCATTTGTATCAGTCTTATCATTATAAATAGCGTATTTATTCCCGTAAATTACTCCATTATTTACTATTTCTTTAATTTCAAAGTTACTATTTTTATTATAAAAAGCACTAGTACTTCCAAATATTACTCCATTATTTTCTATATTAGAAATTGTTGTTGTTGTTATTTCGTCTATATTAAATGAACCTTGAGAGAAATTTGAGTCAAGATTATAGATTGCATATCCATCTTTATTCCCTTTTCCCGATATAGTACCATTATTAATTAAGTTGGATAATTTATAATTTCCATTTTTCATTGAAATTCCATATCCATTACCTGTACTAGCTTCTCCTAATATGCTTCCTTCGTTATTAAGCTCAGAAATAGTAGTATCTCCTTTTAAAATTACATTTAAAGAAATACCATACCCATCTCCTTCATCTGCCTTTCCTAATATTTTTCCACTATTTATTAACTTTGGAAGGTTCACCATAGCTCCTTCAATCTCTATACCATATCCTAATAAACTTCCCTCTCCTAATATAATACCGTTATTTTCTATGCCTGTAAAATTAGAAGTTTTTGACTGTAAACTAAAACCATATCCATTAGTTTTACCTCTTCCTAATATAATACCCCCATTTGAAATATTACCTACATTTACAGTACTGCCATTTGCATCATCTTTTGTATTATCTTTTATATAAATTCCATATCCACTATTTTTTGTTACCTCTCCTGAGATTATTCCATTATTATTTATTCCACCTAAACTAAACTCTATTCCAGTTGTATTTTCTAAATTAATTCCCTTTCCACCATCACTTCCTTTTCCTAGTATTGTCCCATTATTTGTTACCGTATCTATTCTTGAACCTGATCCAATATTAGAAATTCCATATCCTTTTCCTAAATTGATATCTGTACTTTCTCCTAGTATTAATCCACTATTATTTACTGTATTAATCTTAGAAGAATTTCCGTACTCTATACTAATACCACTTCCTTTATTTCCACCTTTTCCTAATATAATACCAGTATTTAAAATTCCTCCTCCTTTACCGATTTCAGGTTGAGAAGTTGATATAAAGGCAATAGCTTCTCCATTATTAGTACCTATCCCTGATATTATTCCTTCATTTACTATTTTTCCAACTTCTGCAGTTCCTCCATTTGAGTTATAAATTGCATATCCATCTCCTGAACTTGATTCCCCTGATAAAATACCTTTATTTGTTATATTTCCTATTTTCTGAGTTCCACTAGACTCCAATTTGAATACATAAGCTTTTGAAGTTCCTATTCCACTCATAGTTCCATTATTAGCTATTTCTCCTACTTCTACACTTCCTGAACTTGCAAGAGATATTACTGCTCCTTCACCATTTACGTCAGTTACACTTCCTAAAATTATATTGTTATTTAATATCCCACCAATCTTCGTAGTACTACTATTTGAACTATATATTACATAACCATTAGTTGTTCCTGTTCCTAATAAACTACCATTATTAACTATAGAATACTGTTCATTTGAACCTATAGTTCCACCATTCTGAAAATATATAGATGCCCCTGTTCCATTAGTTGCAACTCCTTTTATTTCTCCATCATTTATTATATTGCCTATTGTCGATCCTGCAGATCCATATATTCCATAACCACTATTTATCCCTGTTCCTGATATACTTCCTGACTTACCATTTGTTATATCTCCTATTATATTTCCAGCTGAATCTCCATATATTCCTGCTCCTTTTCCAGTAGTTGCAGAGCCTTTTATTTCTCCATCATTTATTATATTGCCTATTGTCGATCCTGCAGATCCATATATTCCATAACCATCAGTTACTCCTATTCCTGATATACTTCCCTTTGATTCATTTATTATATTTCCAGCTGTTATAAAATATATTCCTATTCCCTTTTTACCAGTTGAAGTTCCTTTTATTAAATTACTATTTGTTATATCACCTAAAGTTGTTCCATATGTACTATATATACCATATCCTCCATTAGCTCCATCACCAGATATTTCTCCACTATTTTCTATTTTTTCTATTAAAGTTTTACCCCATTGTAAAGAGATTCCATATCCTGTTCCATTAGTAGAAGTACCTGATATTATATTCTCATTATTTATCAATTCTAAATTACTTTTAGATTCTATTGTGCTACTATAAGGTGTTCTAGTATTTATCTCAATTCCTACAGCTTTGTTTGAAGTTGTATTCCCTGAAATTGTCCCCTTATTATTTATTTTTCCTAAATTAAAAGTAGTACTTGAAGTTATACTTCCACTTCCTGTATCTATAGATATTCCATAAGCTCCGTTGCTACCTATCCCTTTTATTACACTATTTTTATCAATATTATCTATTCCACTTATATCCAATACACGAATTCCATAAGCCGTTCCAGAATCAGTATTCCCCAAAATTGTTCCTGAATTAGTTATTTTTCCTATTTTATTTTCTGCACTCCCAAATGTATCTATTCCAGCACTTATTCCATTAATAGTTGAATTCCCTTCAATATTTCCAGAATTTTTTAGTTCTTGAATTACTACCTTTCCTCCTGTTAAAAATATTCCACTACCTTTTCCTAATATTTCATTTGCATTATCTATTTTCAATATTGTTATTTCTGGACTTGAAATCTTGATTCCGTAGCTAGTATCACCTTTTATAGTTCCACTATTTATTAGTTCATTAAATGTTACCTTTCCTCCTGTTAAAGATATTCCGTTACTCTTACCATATATTTCTCCATAATTTGTAACTTTTCCTAAATAATTTTCTGAAGACGAAAGGCTTATTCCATAACCACTACTATAACCACTACTATTTCCTTCACCCTTTATAATACCTTTCTCATAATTATATATACTCTCAATATAACTATAGGCACCTGCACTAGATATTCCATAACCATTCTCTCCTATACCAATTATACTTCCAGAGTTTTTGATATTTCCTATTCTTCCATTGGAAAATATTCCATAAGCATTCCCTTTTTTATTACTTGTTGTATCTTTTATAGCACTAGCACTAATAGTTCCAGAATTAATGATATCATCCATTTTTATATTATAACTATCAACAGAGAAGTAAAATGGACTTTCAGAAATTGAACTATCCTTTATTATATAATCTTTTACAGCAATACCGTAACTATCCCCATTTTTTGTACTAACTTTAATATCTCCACTATTTATTACATTTCCCATCATCGAAGTAATATTTAATTTAACTGTTCCTGAATTAGGAATTTGTGTTATAATACCTCCAGCATTTACAATTCCATAACTATCTCCAGAAGTGTTAGCAACTGAAATTTCTTCTGTATTGGTAATATTTCCTATGATAGAATTTAAAGTATAACTTTTTCTAACATCACTCACATCAAAATCTCTACCAGAAGAAAATATTCCATAATTATTTGAATTAATTTTATTATTATTATTTATTGATAATATTATATTATTCTCTACAACACTTCCATTAACTTTTATCCCTTTACTATCATTACTACTACTCCATATAAAATTTCCATTTTCTTCCCTTACTACTGTTCCAGATGTAGCAGTTACTTTCCCATCTTCATATTTGATTTCAATAGCCTCTGAATAACTCACTCCTCCAGTAATTAAGAAACTAATTATAAATCCAAATGTAATTTTTCTTTTTCTTTTTAGATACCTCTTTAATGATTTTTCAATTAACCCTTTCATAAAATCTCCTCTTTATTTTATATTTTCACTTTTTAATGAAAAAGCGAATTTAAAGATATAACTTTTAAAATTTTTAACTATATTTTTAATAGTATACAATAATTTTATAGTTTTTTAAATAGTATAATGTATATATTTTTTTTATGATTAATAGATTTAAAATAGTTTTACTTTACATTGTAAAATATTTTTTAATAAAAATACGTCTTTTCATTAATTATAGAATATAATCTTATAAAAAATAAAAAGAGAAGTCGAGTAAAACTGTATTTTGCAAATAGTTTAGGTTCTTTCCAGAGTTAATTGATTTATGGAGGTAAATATTATATAATAGCCTTGAATTTAACTTCAAGGAGATGTAAAGAAATGGATGAATTAATAAAAATTTTGGATAAAAATCTAACTTATCTTAATCATGAAATTTTAGAAGATACAATATACATAAAAGTGACTTCAAGTAGAGAAAGTTTTGTAT
>JAHLFN010000037.1 GCA_018883725.1 Candidatus Fusobacterium pullicola
AAATTAAGGAGTGTTTAATGAAAAGTTTTATAAGTAAGTCTTTTCAGATTTTAATTGTTTTAATAGGGGTTAGTTTTATAACTTTTACTTTAACTTATCTTGCTCCTGGAGATCCGGCAGAAATTATGTTAACTGATTCAGGGAATATACCCTCTCCAGAGCTATTGGCTAAAGTAAGAGCTGAACTAGGATTGGATAAACCCTTTCTAATTCAATATAAGGTTTGGCTTTTAAAGGTTTTAAAGGGAGATTTGGGAATGTCCTTTTCTTTAAAAGTTCCAGTTTTTACAAAATTGATTTCTAGTTTTCTTATCACACTAAAATTAAGTGTAGTATCATTTGTTTTAATGTTGCTAATATCAATACCATTAGGTTTTATATCAGCTTTAAATAGAAATAAAATAATAGATTATATTATAAGAGGCTTTAGTTTTTTAGGAATATCTATTCCAAGTTTTTGGATGGGATTGATATTTTTAAGTATATTTGGTGTAAAGTTAGGTTGGGTTCCTATCATAGGAGGAACTGATAATATAAAAGCTCTAATTTTACCAGCGGTTACCTTAGCTTTGGCAATGTCATCTAAATATACTAGACAAATTAGAATTATTGTATTGGAAGAGTTAAAACAAGAGTATATAGTCGCTAGTAAAATAAGGGGATTAAGTAAGAGAACTATAATATTTAAACAGTTGCTTCCTAATGTAATGTTACCTATAATGACACTTTTAGGAGTAACTGTAGGAAATTTAATAAGTGGAACAGCAATTATAGAAATAGTTTATAACTGGCCTGGAATGGGAAATCTAGCTATAAAGGCTATATCAGCACATGACTATCCATTGATTCAAGGATATGTTTTATTTATTGCACTATTTTATATGATAGTAAATTTAGCTGTGGATTTTTCATATAAATTTTTAGATCCAAGAGTAAAGGAGTAAAATTGAAGAGAGTAAGAAAAATTTTAGAAAATAAACAATTTTTAATATATCTATCTCTGAGTATGATTGTCATATTGATAGCGATATTAGCTCCAATTCTAGCCCCTAAAGATCCATACCATGCTGTTATGTTGGACTCCTTGAAACCACCTTCAAAGGAGTATATATTAGGAACTGATGTTTTAGGAAGAGATATTTTTTCAAGAATTATTTATGGAACAAGAACAACATTAGTGATGGCTTTTTCACTACTGGCAATAGTTTTTTTTGTTGGAGGAACATTGGGAGTTATAGCTGGATTTTATGGTGGAATAGTAGATAATGTAATCATGAAAATATCAGATATGATGATGGCTTTTCCGGGATTAATACTAGCTATAGCAATAGCAGGTATACTTGGGCCAAGTACTTTTAATGCTGTTTTAGCAATAAGTTTAGTTACATGGCCTAGATATGCTAGACTAGCTAGAAGTTTAACTTTGAAAATAAGAAAAAATACATATATAGAAGTAGCAATAATGGGGGGAATAACACCTTTAAATCTATTTCTTAAATATCTATTGCCAAATATCTTTCCTACAATGTTAGTTACAGCAACTATTGATATAGGTATGTTGATATTAGAGATAACATCTTTATCATTTCTAGGAGTAGGGGTACAGGCTCCAATACCAGAGTGGGGATTGATGTTAAATGAAGGAAGATTATATATATTTAAGGCCCCATGGTTAATATATTCACCTGGGATAGCAATTATAATAGTTGTTGTGATATTTAACTTATTAGGGGATAGTATTAGAGATATATTAGATCCAAAAGAAAATTAAAAAAATATAAGTATAAAGGAGAAGAATTTAAATGAAAAAAGTATTAAAATTTATTTCAATATTATGTTTAATATTGTTAACAGCCTGTGGAAAGGAGAAGGTTGAAAATAAAAATTCAGTAAGTGAAGTTAAGGAAATAGTAATAGGAACACCTAGTTTTGCTAACACTTTAGAAACAACAGAACAGTATTTTAGTTGGACAGTAGCAAGATATGGAGTTGGAGAAACACTTACAAAATTTGATGAAAAAGGAGAGTTAGTACCACTATTAGCAGAGAGTTGGGAAAATAGTAAAGATGGAAAAAGTTGGAAATTTAAAATAAGAGAGGGAGTAAAATTTTCAGATGGAACATTAATGACATCAGAAAGTGTAAAAAACTCTTTAGAGCGTACTTTTAAGTTAAATCAGAGAGCTAATACATTTTTTATTCCAAAGAGTATAGTAGCAGATAAAAATTATTTAATAATTGAAACTGAAAAGCCAGTGACAACACTTCCAGGATGTCTTGCAGATCCTCTTTTCATAATTGTAAATACAGAAGCTGATACAACAAAATTTGCTATGGAGGGGCCTATTTCAACAGGACCATATGTTGTAGAGAAATTTAATCCAACAGAGTATTGTTCAGTAGTTAGAAATGAAAATTACTGGGGAGGAGAGGTTCCATTTGATCGTGTGGTATTTAAATATATAAATGACCAAGCAACACGTTCTTTAGCACTACAAAGTGGAGAAATTCAAATGGCATACAGTCTAAAGCCAGAAAATTTAGTTGATTTTAAAAATAATGATAAGTATAATATTCAAAGTATAAAGTCATTAAGAGGAACTTTTGCTTTTATGAATGAAAATGGAATTTTAAAAGATAAAGTATTACGTCAAGCTATAAATAGAGCTTTGAATAAAGAGGTTTATACAACTGTTTTATTAGGAGGAGCAGCAACTCCAGGAAAAGCACCAGTACCACCAACATTAAATTTTGGATTTGATCAACTTGTTGATGAAAACACATATAATCCTGAAAATGCAAAGGAAATTTTAGCTAAGGCTGGATATAAAGATATTGATGGAGATGGGTATTTAGAAACTCCAGATGGGCAAAAAATAGAGTTAAACTTTGTTATCTATACAAGTAGAGAAGAGTTAAAAGTTTATGCACAAGCGGCTCAAGTTAGTTTAAAAGAGATTGGAATAAAAGTAAAATTAATAACAGTAAGTTATGAAACAGTATTAAAATATAGAGATAGTGGAAATTTTGATTTACTTATATGGAATGTTTTAGTTGCTAATAGTGGAGATCCTGAAAACTATTTACGTGAGAACTGGTATAGTAAAGCTTCTACAAATCAAACTGGATATAATAATCCAAAAGTAGATGCTTTATTAGATGAGCTTTCATCAGAGTTTGATCCTGATAAGAGAAGAGAGTTAATTATAGAAATTCAACAACTCATAATGGATGATTGTGCAACAATCTTCTTTGGATATGAAACTGCTTACTTAATCTCTTCAACAAAATTAAAAAATGTAGTGATGTATCCAATGGATTACTATTGGTTAACAGATAAGATGTCATTTTAAATAGGAGTGTATATGCTAACTTTAAAAAATATTGGGATAACTTATGAGAATGGAAAGGTAGCAGTTTCAGATTTTAATTTTGATATAAAAAAAGGTGAAATTATAGGTATAGTAGGTGAGAGTGGAAGTGGAAAATCCACTCTCATTAAAAGTATTGTAGGAGGACTTCCTGAAACTACTAAGATAGTAGGAGAAGTACTATTTGAAGGAAAAAACATTTTAAATGATAAGAAGTTTGAAAAGGGAAGAGATATAACAATCGTTTTTCAAGAGACACGTCATACTCTTAATCCTATTAGAAAGATAGGAAAGCAATATATTGAATATATTAGACAACATCTCAAAATCTCAAAGGAAGAAGCCGAAGCTAAAGCAATAGAGAATTTGAGGAAAACAAATCTTCCATCTCCAGAAAATATAATGAACAGTTATCCATATCAGTTGAGTGGAGGAATGTGCCAAAGAGTAGGAATAGCTATGGCTATGACATTTAATCCTAAAATATTATTAGCAGATGAACCTACAAGTGCTCTAGATGTAACAACACAAGCTCAGATTGTTACTGAATTACTTCACATGAGAGAAAAATTTGGTACGACAATGGTAGTAGTGACACATAGCTTAGGAGTAGCTGCATATTTAGCTGATAGATTGGTTGTTATGAAAGATGGAAAAATTGTTGAAACTGGAAAAACAGAAGAGGTTTTAAAAAATCCAAAGTCTGAATATACTAAATTATTAATAGCCTCTGTTCCTACTTTAGAGAGTGAGGAAAATTATGAGTAAAAAAATATTAGAATTAAAAAATGTAAATAAGTATTTTATAACTTCTGATGGTAAAACTTTAAAAGCTTGTAATAATATAAATTTAGATATAGAAGAAGGAAAAATTACAGGGATAGTAGGAGAGAGTGGATGTGGAAAATCAACTTTAGTGAGATTGATAGTCCAATTAGAGAAACTAACTGAGGGTGAAATACTTTACAAAGGAAAAGATATTTCAAAATTTAATAAAAAGGAGTTAAGGGAGAGTAGAAAAAATATTCAAATGATCTTCCAAGATGCTCATGGAGCTTTTAATCCAAGAATGACAATAAAGGATATCTTAACAGAGCCACTTCTTAATTTTGGATTGATAAAAAAGGAAGAGAAAGAGAAGAAAGCAAAAGAGCTTTTAAATTTGGTAGAGTTATCAAGTGATTACTTGAATGCTTATCCACATAATTTAAGTGGAGGACAGTTACAGAGAGTAGGAATAGCTAGAGCTATATCACTTAAACCTGAAATTCTTATTTGTGATGAGGCAACCTCAGCCTTAGATGTATCTATTCAAAAAAGTATAATAGAGCTTTTGAAAAAGATACAAAGAGAAACAAATATGAGTATAATATTTATCTGTCATGATTTAGCTTTGGTACAGTCATTAGCTGATGAAGTTGTGGTTATGTATCTAGGGCATATTGTCGAAAAATTAAAGAGTAAAAACTTAAAATTAGAAGCAAAACACCCATATACTCATGCTTTAATAAAGAGTGTATTAAGTTTGGAGAAAAATAATAGGTTGGAGATTTTAGAAGGGGATATTTCTAGTCCAATTCTATTAAAAGATGAGTGTCCTTTTGTTAATAGATGTAAATCAGCAATAGAGGTGTGTAAAGTTAAAAAGCCAAAAATGAAAAGATTTGATAGTGAACATGAAGTAATGTGTCACTTAGAGTTTTAAAAAGAGATAATAAAAAGAGAGAAGGTAAGATAAAATTATACTTTCTCTCTTTATTTTTTAGTAGTTTTTAAATAAAAATATCTAAGTAGACTAGGTATTACATTTGAATTTTAATTAGTTAAGGTCTTTTTTAATTGAGGGATTAAGAATATACCTCTTCCTAAATAGAAGACAAGTAGTGATAACCAAACGCCATTGTTTCCATAAATTGGTATTAAAAATTTCCAAGCTATGAAAAATGAAATAAAAGCTAATACTGTAGATGTCATAATAGGAACTGTTTTAGCTGCTCCTGTAAACACTCCATAAAAAGTTAATCCTAAAAAAGCAATAGAAGGATATAGTACTAACCAGATTGAGTATTTTTGAGTTAATATTAATATATTAGGAAGCTTTGTAAAGATTTCAATAATAGTTCTATTAAATAAGACAAACACTATTGTAATTAAAATTGTTGCAATGATTCCCCAGAAAAAAGTTTGTTTCCAACAATTTTTCATAAGTGTATTATTTTTCTGTCCTCTAGCTCTTCCAGAGAATACACTAGCTGTATTGGCAATTCCATCAAAAGCATATGAGAAAATTGACATTATTTGGAATAGTATAGCATTTGTAGCAAGAATATCTCCACCTAATCTAGAACTAGCCATGGTAAAGAGATTATTGTGAGATACTAAACAGAAAGTTCTAATCATTAAATCTCTATTTACACATAAAATATTTATAATTTCTTTTTTATTTATAATAGATTTAAAATCTAAATATTTATGATAAGAGTATGGAGTAATAAATACTATTCCAAGAATAGTTGAAAAAATTTGTGAGATAAGAGTAGCATAAGCAACTCCTTCAACTTTATAATCTAAGAATATAACAAATAAAATATCTAAAAGTATATTCAATAGATTACCAGAGATTTGCATAGTCATAGAAGATTTGACATTTCCTAATCCCATAAGCCAACCTAAAAGTACATAATTTGTCAAAACAAAGGGAGCTCCCCATATAAGTATTTTAAAATAAGTATAAGCTACTTTTTGAATATTAATATCTGGATTAATAAACTTCATAGAACTTTCAAAAATTAAGTTTTGTGAAATAATCATAATGAAACTAATAATAAAAGCTATTAATAGTGGACGGAAAAAAACATCACTAATATCTTTTTTATTTGTATAATGACTTGATTGAGCACTATAAGCAGTGGTGCTCACTCTTAAAAATCCAAATATCCAATAGATAGTATTGAAAATTAAGGTTCCAATAGAAACACCTGAAATAAAATTAGTATTATTTAACTTTCCAATAACTGCCATATCAGCTGCCCCTAATAAAGGTTGAGTTATTGTAGAAAGAATAAAAGGGATCATAAGACTTAAAAACATCTTATTAGTAATATTGTTGTTTGTCATTTGAAACTCTCCATTCATATTATATTAGACAATAACAGTCCATAAAAAATTATAACATATAAATTAAATTATAAC
>JAHLFN010000038.1 GCA_018883725.1 Candidatus Fusobacterium pullicola
ATCACCTGTTGTTCCCTTAAAAGTTTTTCCTGGTATTCTCACAAAATGATCCCAGTTAGACATACCTTTTCCATCAACGTTATAAGCCCCTTCTATTTGATAAGCTGCTGATGCACTTCCCCATAAAAAATTTTTTGGAAATTTATAATTACTCATTTCTTTACTCCTTTCTAGCACTCTCTATCCTTTGCTTCAGCTTTTTCTAAAATTCTTTCCTCTTCATCCTCATATACAATATCTTCAAACCCTATCATATATGTTGCTATAAATGATACTATAACTGATATCAACATCGCTCCTAAAGCAATTAATAAACTATTCGCTCTATTTTGCTCTATATACTGAACAATAGTTACAAAAGAAGGGGTTGCTATTCCAAAACATTTCATTTGCATAAAACCACCAAATAGCCCTCCAGCTATTGCTCCTATACATGCCCCTATCATAGGTTTTCTCAATCTCACATTTACACCATATAAAGCTGGTTCTGTTATTCCTGCAACAATTGCTGAAAAAGCTGATGATCCAGCAACTTGTTTAAAATCTTTATTTTTACTTTTTATAGCTACTGCTAATGCAGCTCCACCTTGAGCTAAATTAGATGCTAACTCACCAATACATATGAAAGCTTCATATCCAACTGTTGCTAAAATTCCTAATTTTATTGGAGTAAAAGCGTGGTGCATTCCTGCCATAACTATAAACGGATATATTCCTGCAATTATACCAACGGCAACAAATCCAAATATATCATAAAATTTATAAATGAATCTAGATAATAGATCTCCTAAAACTGCTCCTAATGGTCCCAATATTATCATAGTTATAGGTAAAACTATTAGTAAAACTAACAATGATTTTAAAAAGTTTTTTGTAATTGCTGGAGTTATTTTATCAACAAAACTTTCTACATAAGATAGTGCCCATACACCTAATATTATTGGAATAACTGAATAAGAGTAATTGTTAGTAATTACCGGTAATATTCCTAAAAATCTTAAATTCTCTCCACTTTCTTTAGCTAAATTCATCATTTGAATAAATCCAGGATGTAAAATAACTAATGCTATACTTACTGCATAGTAAGGGTTTGTTCCAAATTTATTAGCTGCTGACATTGCAATTAATACTGGCATAAAAAAGAAAGCTCCATCACCTATAACATTTAACAATGCATAAGTATCTCCAGCTGTATCAATCATTCCAAACATTGTTAAAATTGTTAATAATACTTTTAACATTGCTGCTCCAATTATAGCTGGTATTACTGGTGCCATTATAGAAGAAATAATATCCATTAAAGTAGCTACTACTCCCTGATCTTTCTTCGCTTTTAATTTTTTATCTGTTTTTACAACAAAATTTCCTTGCTTACATATTTCTTTATATACATAAGCAACCTCATTTCCTATTATTATTTGATATTGCCCTGATTTTTTTACAGTTCCTACAATACCTCTTATTTTTTTTATTCCTTCATCATCTACAATTGAAAGATCTTTTAGATCAAAACGAAGTCTTGTCATGCAATGAACTACATCATTTACATTTTCCTTTCCTCCTATTTTCTCTAAAATTTTCTCTGCTAATTCTGCATAATTCATATATTTTCCTCCAAAAATTAAAATTTTTAAAGGTTTTGCCCATATATGTGTGGCCATTCACAATATGGTTACAATCCAAATATATAGTTATATAGTTTCCTATATTACTTACTAGCTTCTTTTTTTAGTCTTTGTATATAGATAATCAAATACATTTTTTCCGCTTTTGTTAATTCGTAATTATACTCTTTTATAAAATAATCAGCTATAACATTTACACAATTATAACATTCAGGATATTTTTTCTTAAAAATTTCAAATAATTCATCATCTTCATCATTAATTGTATTATTTAAAACTCTTAATGATAAAAATTTAAGATGTGTTATAACTCTATCATATGACGGACTTTCCTCTTTTATATCAATTAAAAGATTAAACTCTATTATATTTAATATTTTTTGTACTATTCTAGTTATCTCAGCAGTATTATTCATTCCTCCATCTAATTGAGCATTTATAATATGACTTGTTATATAACCAGCTTCATCTTTATTAAATTTTACACCTAGTTTTTCTTTTATAACATCTAGGCCTTTTACTGCTATATTATATTCATCTCTGTATAGACTCTTTATTTCATTTAAAAGTGGATTCTTTATCTCTATTCCATTTTTCAATCTCTCTACAGCACTATGAATATGTTCTGTTAGAGAAACATAAATAATATCGTGTAGTTCTTTATTATAATCCTTCTTTAACATTTCCACAATAATATTAGTTATTTCTAAGTAGCTTTCAGGTATATTTAAGATAACATTTTTCATTTTTTCGTTCATTTGAGACTTACTATTTGAAAATATTTTCATATTTTCATCAAGCATAATCTCATCATTTATCTTCTTTTGAAAAGCTACTCCCTTTCCCATAACAATAATCTCTTCATCATTAACCTCTGAAATAAAAGCATTGTTATTTAAAATTTTTACTACACGCATATTTTTTATTACACCTTTCGTTGTATTTTTTTTGAACATATAAGTATGTATGTACAATTATAGTTTGATCTTTAATCATTCACAGACTATGATATCACAATTTTTTTCAAATGTAAAGTAATTCTATTCCTAAAGCTTCCGTATTCAATAAAATAAAAAGAGAGTCCTCTTAAAAAACTCTCTTTCTCTTTTAATTTTTACAATAAAAATATCCTACTCTGTATGTTAATTTTTTCTCTTTATAACTTCTAATTTTTTGAATAGAAGTTCTTTCAATACCTGTTACTCCAGTATTTTTGAGATGTTTTAATGCTTCCATAGGGGTGTTAAACTCTATTTCGACTTTCTCTTCTCTCCACTCTACTTTGGCAAATATACTTTTTAAAATATCAACTATTTCATCTACTGATAGATATTTTAACGAAACTCCAAAATGCTCTCTTATCTCTTTTAAATTTCCTGTTATATACATGGAAAATCCTAATTCTTCTGATGATTTATAAATTTTCTCCATACATATTTTAAAATCCCTTAACCATTGGAAAACAGAGCTAGAAACAACTATATCTACCCTTGGTAGATCAATATTCTCAATATCTCCTAAGATAAAGTCGTTATACTTTATATCTTTTAAATATTTTTCTACATCATAGATATCATTTAAAAATAATTGACTTGGTAAAAAATTTTCGATAAATTTTTTTGAAAAAATTCCTGTACCACAACCTATCTCTAAAGCCTTTTTTCTTTTTTCTACTCCCATTTCACTTAAAAATTTTACTAAATTTTTAGCTACATGTTTCTGTATATGGGCATTTTCATCATAGGTATTAAATTTTTTATCAAAATTCATATTATTTCACTCCAAGATTTTATATAGTTAAATGGATAATGTCCCATATCAAATACCCTATAACCAATATTTTTCTCTTCACAATATTTTTTTTGCCTCATTGCTGGAACTATCTTATCCCTTTCTCCAATAATTATCTCATCAAAAATATTATCTAGCTCTTGATAATTATCTTTAAAATATTGTAACTCCTCTTTTACCATTTCAAAATCTTTTTCTGGATTTTTAAATCCTCTATCTATTTCCATATTTTTATAGAATTTTAAAAGAGATTCTGGAGTTAATGTTACTAAAGTAAACTCAAGTATTTTTGGAGTTATTCCATATTTTCCTATTATCTCCCCATTTCCATTTATTCCCACTACCTTTTCAAATTTCCTATCTGTAGTTTTAATAAATTTAGAGAGATAATAACATCCAAAGGACCAACCAACAGCGATAACTTTTTCATATTTAGTTAACTCCAAATTTACTTCATATGGAAAATTTATAATTTTTAACTCATATCCCTCAGGAATATCTATACCCTCTACAACTTTTTCATTCATTCCCCATCCATTAAAAAACAGTATCAATCTCATACTTTAACTCCTTCACAAAAGTTTCAAGCCCTTCAATAGAGACATTTGGATTCAATCCTATTCTAAATCTTGCTGTTCCTTTAGGAACTGTGGGTTCTTTTACTGGATATAACAGATAACCTTTAATTCTCATATTTTCAGCTATTTTCTCTATTCTGGAATTATTTCCTATAATAATGCTAATTATATGAGTTGTAGAGTCAGTTTCTATTCCATTTTCTTTCAATAATTTTAAAGTATAGTTTTTTATAAACTCCAGTTTTCCTCTTTTCTCATCAAATTCACCCATTTTATTTAAAATAAAGAGATTCCATAAGCTATTAACTGGAGGAAGAGCAGTAGAAAATATGAATTTTCTACTTTTATTAACTATATACTCCTTTATATAATTTTCACAAATCACCATAGCTCCAACAGAGCCACCACCTTTTCCAAGGGGAATTACCAAGAAATCTATATATTCCACTAGACTTAAATTGTGAACAATCCCATATCCATATACTCCATAAGAATGTGCCTCATCTATCATCAGTGAGAAGTTATATTTTTTCTTTAATTCAACTAATCTTTCAACATCAGCAATATCTCCATCCATACTGTATATTGTCTCTGATATAACTAATATATCCTCATACTTTTCTCTATATTTTTTTAATAAATTTTCAAGAGAATCCATATCTAGATGCTTATATCTTAAAAATTCAGCTCCACTATTAATTATTCCATCATAGATACTGGCATGATTTAATCTATCTGTAAGAATCAAGGTATTTTTATTACAAAATGTTTCTATCAAAGATGAGTTTGCATCAAATCCTGAATTAAACATAATACATGGTTTTCCATATATTTGCTCAGCTCTTTTTTCAAGCTCCATTATCTCCTCATATGAGCCATCTATCAATCTTGAAGAACTTGAAGAAAGCTTTGGTCTATAATTTTTATAAAACTTCTCTCTAAGTTCCTTATCATTAGCCAAACCCAAATAATCATTTGAAGATAGATTCAGTATCTCTCCATTGTAAATTTTTAATTTTCTAAAATTATTTATCCCTTTTAATCTTTCTAATTCTTCAATTATAATCTCTTTTTTCATTACTTTCTCCTATTCAGGAACTCTTCTATTGACTCCTTACAGATATTTAGTATTTTATCTATCTCTTCCTCTGTTATTATATATGGAGGCATAAAATATATCACATTTCCTAGTGGTCTCAATAGAGCTCCCTTCTTTAAAGCTATCTTATAAATCTCATAGCCTACTCTTTCTTCACTTGGAAATAGCTCCTTTGTCTCCTTATTTTTTACAAACTCTAAAGCTCCTATCATTCCTATCTGTCTATATTCACCTATATTTTTATGATCTTTAAATAACTCTTGAGCTCTTTTTCTTAGATATTCACCTTTTCTATTTACCATCTCTAAAATATTCTCATCTTTAAATATTTTCAAAACTTCTAGAGCTATTCTACATCCTATAGGATTTCCTGAATATGTATGAGAGTGTAAAAATGATTTTCCTTCTAGATAATCGGCATAAAATCCATCATAGATCTCTTGAGTTATCCCAACAATAGCCATTGGATAGTATCCAGCTGTAAGCCCTTTTGACATACATATTATATCTGGACTTACTCCAGCGTGTTCCATAGCAAACATCTTTCCTGTTCTTCCAAAACCTACGGCTATCTCATCAGCTATTAGATGTATCCCATACTTTTTAGTCAACTCTCTTAACTTAACAATGTATTTAGGAGAGTATATCTTCATTCCAGCTGCCCCTTGAACTACTGGCTCAATTATTACAGCAGCTATCTCATCTCTATACTCCTCTATCAACTTCTCTGTTCTTTCAAAACACTCCGCTTCACAATTATAGAAATTTTTGCCATATGGACACCTAAAACACTCTGGCTTATCAGCCTTTAATCCCTCTTTTATAAGTGGTCTATATGTTTTTGTAAAAATATCTACATCTCCCACACCTAAAGCTCCCACTGTCTCTCCATGGTAAGCATTAGATAGAGATATGAACTTTGTTTTTTTCGGATTTCCATTTTGTTGATGGTATTGGAAACTCAATTTTAACGCCATCTCTATACTTGATGATCCATTATCAGCAAATAGAAACTTTTCTATCCCTTTTGGAACTACCTTTGCTAACTCTTCAACTAACTCTATTCCAGCTTCATGTGAAAAATTTACAAAAAGAACATGCTCTAATTTATCTATCTGCTCTTTTATCACTTTATTTATTCTTGGATTACAATGTCCAAAAAGATTTACCCACCAACTTGAAACACAATCCATATATCTATTTCCGAATTCATCCTCTAAATATACTCCTTCAGCCTTTTTTATAACCATAGGAGGTAAATTTTCATAATCTTTCATTTGAGAACATGGATGAAAAATATACTGTAAATCTTTCTTTTGTAATTCACTTAATCTATTCATCTACTCCACCTCTATCCCTAAAAACTTTACTAATTCATCTATAGCTATCTCTTTTTGTCCTTTTTTTACCAATATACAGTTTTCTATTCCACTTAATTTTAAAACAATATCTATATTATCCTTTTCAAAATAATCTTTTTCAAAATCATCTGTAACCTTATTAAATACAAGTCCTTGAATCTCTATCCCTAGCTTTTTTAACATCTCTATTGTAAGCATTGAATGATTAATAGCCCCCACTCTACTACTGCATACTAATATCACTGGTAACTCCATTTTTTTTATCAGATCATAGATATAAAATTTGTCTCTAATCAAGGGAACATAAAGTCCTCCAGCTCCCTCTACTACCATATATTTGTACCTATTTTTTAATTCATTCCAATCTTGTAGAACTCTATCTATATCTATCTCTATTCCCTCTAATTCACTAGCTAAGTGGGGAGATACTTCTGCCTCTAGAGTATATGTTACCATCTTATCATCATACTCTCTCTGAGCCACAGAACAGACAAACTCAACATCTGGAGCTATTAATTTCCCCTCTTTTTTTACACAACCACTCTGTATTGGTTTATAGTAACCCCCTTCTAAATTTTTTATTCCCTTATATAGTATTGAACTTACATAAGTTTTTCCTATCCCTGTATCTGTTCCTATTACAAAAAATCCCTTATTTAATCTCATACTCATTTCTCCTTACCATAGCCTTATCACTCTCTATAGTAGTTCCTGTTGTTGTTAAAAAATTTCCTGTAAGAGCTGAATTTATTCCTGATTTTATACCTTTTTCTTGTAAATCTCCTAGTTTAATTCTTCCCCCTGCATATCTCAAATATGCTTCTGGTAGTATAAATCTATATATTGCTATCATCTTAAGTATCTCTTTGGGATCTAAAGCTTTATTATTTTCTAATGGTGTTCCCGGTATTGGCATTAAAATATTAATTGGTACTGAAAAAACTCCCAACTCTTGTAATTCAAAAGCCATTTTTATTCTGTCCTCTTCTGTTTCTCCAAGTCCCCATATTCCACCACTACACACTTGTAATCCAACTTTTTGAGCCAATTTTATAGTTTCAACTCTCTCTTCATAGGTATGAGTTGAACATATATTTTTATAAAACTCTCTTGAAGATTCTAAGTTGTGATGATATGTCTTTACTCCTGAATCAAAAAGAGACTTCAATGCTTTTTCATCTGATATTCCATGTGAAGCACATAGAGATAATTCAGTATTATCTTTTAAATATCTATATATCTCTTCTAACTTATCACACTCAATACTATCACCTTTTAGCCCTCTTCCACTTGTTACTAAAGAGTATCTATGAGCTCCCTCTACTTCTACTTTTTTAGCTTCTTCTAAAGCTTTTTCCTTAGAGATTAATGGGTATACCTCTGCTCCTGTAGTAAAGTGAGCTGACTGAGCACAGTATTTACAATCCTCACTACACTTTCCAGATTTTGCATTTGTTATTGTACATAGATCAAAGTTATTCCCACAAAACTTCTCTCTTATCTCATTAGCTGCTTCACATAGCCGTTCTAAAGTATCTTTATCTTCTATAGATATTCTAGATAAATTTATTGCTTCTTCATAATTTATTTTCTCTCTTTTCAAAATTCTGTCTTTTAATCTTTTAATAAACTCTTTCATTTTTCCTCCTTAGATTTAGTTATAAAAAAAAGCACACCCTTTCAGATGTGCTTGGTCTCAAAAGTGGTGCCTAGAGCCGGAATCGAACCGGCACGGTAACTAAATACCACAGGATTTTAAGTCCTGTGCGTCTACCTGTTCCGCCATCCAGGCAAGTTGTTTATCACAACGAAGTTATTTTACTATATTTTTTTATTTTTGTCAATAACTATTATACTTTATATTTAATTTTTCCTTTAACTATTGTCATTTCAACATTATATTCTGGACTTAAAACTACTATATCTGCATCTTTTCCCTCTTGAATAACTCCTGTATTTAAGCTAAACTCCTTAGCAGCATTTGTACTCGTCATCTTCACAGCATCAACTATACTATATCCTAACTCTATCAGATGCTTAAAGGCTTTATCTAAAGTTAAAACACTTCCAGCTAATGAGTCATTGCTTATCAATCTTGCTTGTCCATCTCTTACATAAACATCTAGTTCACCTAGTTTGTAATTTCCAGCTGGCAACCCTGTTGCACACATAGCGTCAGTTATACACACTACTCTGTCTACTCCCTTAACCTTTATTAATAATCTTACAGCCTCAGGGTGTACATGAATCTTATCAAAAATTATCTCAGCATTAATATTATCATTTATCATCACAGCACCAACCACTCCTGGCTCTCTATGATTAAATCCCTTCATTCCATTATATGTATGAGTTGCATGGGTAATTCCAGCTTTTACTGCCTCTTGAACCTCTTCAAATGATACTCCAGAGTGTCCTACAGAAACAACTACTCCATTCTCTTTTAGATATTTAATAGATTCTAAAGCCCCTTCTCCCTTTGCTGCCATTGAAAATAGTTTAACCAATCCAGGTTTCACATTCAGATACTCTTCTATCTCTGATATTCCTGCTGGTTTTATATATTTATCATTTTGTGCTCCCTTAAACTGTACATCAAAATATGGTCCTTCCATATGAGCTCCAAAAATATTAGCTCCTTCAATATCTTGATTCTGTAATCTTCCTATCTTTTCTAAAACCTCTTTAAGAATCTCTTTAGAACTTGTCAATGTAGTAGCTAAAAAATTAGTTGTCCCATGTTTAACTATATATTTAGAGATAGTTCTTAATGCCTCCTCAGTATTATCCATAGCATCAGCACCACCAGCACCATGTATATGAACATCTATAAAGCCTGGTACTATGTAGCTTCCTTTTACATCTATTCCCTCTATACACTCTGGGATATTATTTTCATATATTTTTGTTATTTTTCCATTTTCTAAAACAATACTACCATTTATAATTTTATTATCTAAAACTATCTTTGCATTTTTTAACACTACTTTTTCCATAAGAAACCCTCCCTAAAAACTTGAAATAAAAAATCATATTTTTTACCACTTTATAATATTTTATTACATTTTTGGAATTTTCTCAATAGATTTTTTAATTTTATCCAAAAAGACTGCTCTTCAGGAATATGCTTTCCATATTTTATTTTTTTTCTTTTCATAATTCTTCCTCATTTATTCCATCTCTTCTGTAATCTCTTTTTCTCTTTCTATCTCTATATCCTCTTCATCTCTATCTTCTACTATATGTTTTTTTAATTTCTTTCCCTCTTTTATAATATCCAGTACTTTTTCCTCTATCGTTTCAAAAAGTTCTTTCTCATTTTCCAATCTAACTTTTACATTCTCTTTTCCTTGCCCCAATCTGATATCTCCAAAACTAAACCAAGCTCCAGATTTTGAAACTATGTCATTATCTAACGCCATCTCCAAAATCTCTCCAACTCTTGTAATACCTTTTCCATACATAATTTGAAAATTTGCCTCTTTAAATGGAGGAGCTACTTTATTTTTAGTTACTTTAACTACTGTTTCATTCCCTATTACATCATCACCTTGTTTTACACTTCCCACTCTTTTTACTTCCATTCTTACTGAAGCATAGAATTTTAATGCCTTTCCTCCAGTAGTAGTAGTTTGAGGTCCAAATCCAAATCCACCAATCTTATCTCTTATTTGGTTGATGAATATCATAGTAGTTTTAGATTTATTTAGTGTAGCTGTAAGTTTTCTTAGGGCCTTTGACATAAGTCTTGCCTGTAATCCCATCTGTTGATCTGACATCTCTCCATCTATCTCTGCCTTTGGTACAAGTGCAGCTACTGAATCTACTACTATCAAATCTACAGCTCCAGAACGAACTAATAAATCAGCTATCTCAAGAGCTTGTTCTCCATAATCTGGCTGTGAAATTAAAAGTTCATCCACATCTACACCTAAAGCCTTTGCGTATTCTGGATCAAGGGCATGTTCTGCATCTATATAAGCAACTATCCCATTAGCTTTTTGTGTTTCTGCAGCAATATGAAGGGCAATTGTAGTTTTTCCTGAACTCTCTGCTCCATAGATCTCTATAATTCTTCCCTTTGGTACTCCTCCAACACCTAATGCCATATCTAAATTTAAGCTTCCAGTAGATATGACATCTACTTCCATATTTAAATTGTTTCCTAATTTCATTATTGAGCCTTCTCCAAACTCTTTTGAAATCTTTCCAATAGCTTGTTCTAATGCTTTTTCTTTATTAAACTCTTCCTTCTTTCCAGCCATATTATCACTCCTTTGATTTATATTGTATCTATATTTATAAATAGTATATCATCTTATTTTTGTTTTGTAAATATACTTTTCTATAATTATAGATAAATTATCCTAGTTGACTTTTAATTTAAAATATATTATACTCAAAATAACTAGATTACCTAAAAAATAAAGGTGGGATTTAATATGAAAAAATTATTAATAGCAGGCTTATTCATTCTTTCAGCTTTCTCTTTTGCTGGAAATAATAAATTCAATTATGTAGAAGATAAATTAGAATTAAAGTATTCTGAACTTAATGATGGAAAAAATAAATTAGAGATTGATGATATTGATATTGGTTATTTTAATAACAAAATATATGTAAATATGGAAGTAGAAGCTTTTTCTGGAGATGGTGGTTGGAGTAAATTTGATAAAAATACTTATAATAAAATAGCTACTCAAATTGCTGATGACATTAGAAAAATGACAAATACTGATGAGAAAATAGAAATTTCTTTAGTTTTAGAAAGAGAAATTGGAAAAGATATGCTTCTATCTGAAGGAGAATATTAATTATAATTACAAAAGAATGGCTGGTCCATTCTTTTTTTATGTGTCCTACTTTTTTCATTTACCAAAGGTATGCTTTATCCTATTAAGATATATTCAAAAACATTAATCTTATGATATAATAGTTATTATCAAATTTATAGGAGGTTAAATCGATGAAAAATATATTAGTTACTGGTGGAGCTGGATATATAGGAAG
This sequence comes from Candidatus Fusobacterium pullicola, assembly GCA_018883725.1. NCBI lineage: Bacteria > Fusobacteriati > Fusobacteriota > Fusobacteriia > Fusobacteriales > Fusobacteriaceae > Fusobacterium > Candidatus Fusobacterium pullicola. The sequence continues at coordinate 11,465 of JAHLFN010000038.1, forward strand.
TCATGCTGTGGCTGAACTGTTAGATTCTAGCTATAATGTTGTTGTAATTGATTCTCTTGAAAATGGTTTTATTGAATTAGTTGATAAAAGAGCTAAATTCTATCAAGGAAATGTTCAAGATAGCTCTATTATGGATAAAATATTTGAAGAAAATAAAATAGATGCTGTGATGCACTTTGCTGGCTATATAAAAGTTTCTGAAAGTGTTGTAGAACCTAATAAGTACTATCTAAATAATACTTACACTGTTATGTGCCTTATTGAATCTATGAGAAAGCATGGGGTTAAAAATATTGTTTTCTCTTCTACTGCTGCTGTTTACGGAGATGTTAAAGAACCTGAACCAGTAGAGGAAACTCACTCAACTTTACCAATAAACCCTTATGGTATGAGTAAGCTTATGTCTGAAAAAATTATTATGGATTGTGCTCAAGCCTATGGTCTAAACTATTCTATCTTTAGATACTTCAATGTGGGAGGAGCTCATGAAAAACATAATATAGGACAAAAAGGTGAAGGAATCACTGCTCTTATTCCACTTATCTTAAAAGCTGCTAAGGGAGATATTCCAAAATTATCAATATATGGGAATGATTTTGATACTAAAGATGGAACAGGTATAAGAGATTACATACATGTTGTAGATCTAGTTAGAGCCCATATACTTTCACTAAATAAGTTAGCTAAAAATAAAAGTAATATATACAATTTAGGAAATGGAAATGGATTCTCTGTATTAGAGATGTTAAATGCTGCTAAAGAGGTTACAAATATAGATATTCCAGCTGAAATTACTGGAAGAAGAGCTGGGGATCCACCTTGTGTTATTGCCTCTAGTAAAAAAGCAACAACAGAGTTAAATTGGAAACCTCAGTATACTGATGTAAAAGATATCATCAGAACTGCTTGGGAATGGAATTTAAGAAATAAATAGAAGTATAGAAGGAGAGATGATGAAAGCTACAGGAATAGTAGTTGAATATAATCCCTTTCATAATGGACACAAATATCATCTTCAAAAAACAAAGGAATTAAATCCTAACAATATTATCATAGCTGTTATGAGTGGAGATTTTGTACAAAGAGGAGAGCCATCTATCATTGACAGGTGGACAAAAACAAAAATGGCACTGGCTAATGGTGTTGATTTGGTTATTGAACTTCCCGTTTTTTACTCTTCACAAAGTGCTGAAATTTTTGCTAAGGGTGCTGTTGGAATTTTAGAAGAGTTAAAATGTGAAAGTATGGTTTTTGGTTCAGAAAGTGGAAAGATTGACGAGTTAAAAAGAATCTCTACACTTCAAGAGAGTGAAGAGTTTAAAATAAAGCTAAAAGAAAGACTGAAAAGTGGTGATTCCTATCCTACAGCTCATAGCTCAACTATGAAGGAGATTTTAGGTGAAAGTGAACTAAACTCTAATGATATTTTAGGACTTGAGTATATTAAGGCTATTAGATATTGGAAAAGTTCTATAATACCTATGACTTTAAAAAGAGAAAAGGTAGGTTATCACGATACAAATATTGTTGGAGATTTTGCTAGTGCTACTAAAATAAGAGAACACCTTAAAAAAAATGAAGAAATCTCTAGTATAGTTACTCAAGAAAGTTTCAACACTCTTAAGGAGTATTCAAATTTTACATATATGGAAAATTTTTATCCTTTCATTAGATATGAACTCATAAAAAATTCCAATAATCTATCTGATATTCAAGATATGGAGATAGGATTTGAAAATAGATTGCTTGAAAATGCTATAAAATCTATAAATTATGATGAGTTTTTTAAAAGTATCAGTAACAGAAGATATACCACTGGAAGAGTTCAAAGAGTTTTAACACATACTCTTTTAGCTCTTACTACTAATATCACTGAAGAGGTAAAAAAATCTATTCCGTATGTTAGAGTATTAGGTTTTAACTCTAAAGGTAGAGAGTATCTAAGTTATTTAAAAAAGTTCGATAACTCTAAAATTATTACATCATATAAAAAAATGAATGAGAATTTTTCTCCTGAAGTCTGCTCCTTAATAGAGTTCAATGAAAGAAGTTCTCAAATATACAGACTTATAAATAATTACAATGATTATAAGTCTCCTATTATCTTTAAGGAGGAGAATAATGAGTAGAAAACTACCTACAAGTGTACAAATTTTTTATGGATTAGGGGTAAGTTATGCTATTGTGGACCAAATATTTGCTCAATGGATACTATACTTCTATCTTCCACCAGAGAGTTCTGGGCTTAAACCAGTAATGGCTCCACTTCTAATATCTTTAGCTCTAGTTATATCTAGATTTGTAGATATGGTTACAGACCCAGTAGTTGGGTTTTTATCAGATAAAGTTAATACTAGATGGGGAAGAAGAATTCCTTTTATAGCTGTTGGAATATTACCACTAGCTCTTTTTACAGTTGCTTTTTTCTATCCCCCTATGGGAAATGAAAAATTAGCCTTCATATACTTAGCTATAGTTGGTTCTATGTTCTTTACCTTTTATACAATAGTTGGTGCACCTTATAACTCTCTTATTCCAGAGATAGGACAAACAACTGAAGAAAGATTAAATCTTTCTACTTGGCAATCTGTATTTAGATTGATATATACAGCTATTGCTATGATTATCCCAGGAGCTCTTATAGGAATTTTCGGTAAGGGAGATACCTTGGTTGGAATTAGGGGAATGGTAATATCTCTTTGTATATTAGTTATTATTGGAGGACTCATTACAGTATTTTTGGTTCCAGAAAAAAAATACTCTCTTGGTCAAACGTCAAAGGCAAATTTTAAAGAAACAATGGGAATAGTATTTAAAAATAAAGCCTTTATCAATTATTTATTTGGTTTATTATTTTTCTTTATTGGTTTTAATAATCTAAGAGCTATTATGAACTATTTTATCGAGGATATTATGGGGCTGGGGAAAGGAGCTATTACTATTGCTTCAGCACTCCTATTTGGTATGTCAGCACTATTTTTCTATCCTACAAATAAACTTTCTAAAAAATATGGATATAGAAAAATTATGTTAGCTTGTCTAGCTTTATTAATAGTCTTTACACTTTGTCTTTTCCAACTTGGAAGAGCTATTCCTGTATCTATGGGATATCCTCTTTTTGCTTTAATAGGTATTCCAGTAGCTGGTTCAGCTTTTATCTTCCCACCAGCTATGCTAAGTGAGATAGGTAGTAAAATTAGTGAAGAGAATGGAAATAGAATAGAGGGAGTTTGCTTTGGAATTCAAGGCTTTTTCTTAAAGATGGCTTTTATGATATCTATACTTATTTTACCAATCATACTGGTTGCTGGTAATGGAGATATCCTCTCTGCTATCACTACGGCACCTAAAGGAGTGGAAAAATCTGGTATATATCTAACTGCTCTTATATCAGCTCTCTCTTTTATGATATCATTTTTCTTTTATTATAGATATGAAGAGTAATTATTTTTTAGTAAGAGGAGAGAACTATGGAGACTATTTATTTAATTGCTCTAGAGATTCTCATCATATTGGAGATACTCAAATTTTTCTCTTTAGAGTTTGGAATATTTTTTAGTTTAATTTTCATTGTAGGAATATTTATCTTTAAGAAAAATAAGAGTATCTTTCTTTTGATACTTCCTCTTTTGTTTTTATTTAGAGCTTTTTTTACCTTTAACTCCTCAGTTAATATAGGAGATAATAAAATCTTTAATGTATCTCTCTATGAGGGAAAAGGAAAAATTGAGAAAATAGACAACAGATACCCTCTCAATAATTCCTATCTTTATATCTCAAATAAAAGTAATGGTAATTACGAGATAATAGGACGAATAGAAAATATTGAAAATAGATATGGCAATGACTATTTAACTATCAAATCAGAAAGAATATCACCTATCCCTCAAAATAAAGTAAAGGAATATTTTCAAAAGAAAACAGATTCACTTTTAAAAAATTCTAACTATGATTTAAAAAGAGTTTATGAAGCTGTTATACTTGGAAAGGGATATAAATTAACTCAAGAGATGAGAGAAAAATTCAATTACATTGGAATCTCTCATCTAATGGCTCTCTCGGGATTCCATATAGGTTTAGTTATCTCTATTATCTCCTTCCTTTTACCTACTAAGTTGCCTATTAAAAAAAGGGAGAGAAATATATTTTTACTTGTAACCTTAACTCTTTATTATTTGGGAATAGAACATTCTCCCTCATTAGATAGGGCTTATATTATGGGAGTAGTATACCTCCTTGGAAAAATTTTTGATGAAAATACAGAGTTGATAAAAACTTTAGCTGTAAGCTTTGTTCTCTCTCTTATCATAAATCCAGCCTCTATAAATAGCATCTCTTTTCAACTATCTTATGGGGCTGTATTTGCTATAGCTGAAATTTTTCCATATTTTAAGACAAAACTTTACAAAGGTAAGTCCAAGTTGATAGATAGTCTTATTCTTACTCTATCTATACAATTTTTTCTTACTCCACTACTTATATACCAATTTGGAGTAATTCAACTACTATCTTTTATTACAAATATGGTTGTTGTCCCTGTAGGAAGTCTGTTTATTTCCATTGGATTTATTTCTCTACTATTAGAAAATTTTTCACTGGGTTTTCTACTTACTCCAATACTAAATTTTGTTTTTAAACTATTTTTTATGTTAGTGGACTTTTTTTACACCATTCCTTTTATGAGTATTAAATATAAAAACGAAAGTAGTCTTATAATACTTTTTTATATTATCACCATACTTGGAATATTTACCTTAAAATTTAGAAAGGATTATAAAAAAGATGAAAAGATTTATAAACGAACTAAAATATCTCAATAGAGGTATGCCAACTTTTACTAAGATTATATTAGGTGTAATTGTAGTATATATTTTTATAAGTTTTGGGGAGAATATTTTATTCAATCCATCAATTTTTATTAATATAGCTATACTTATATTTTCTCTACTTGTACACGAGATTTCTCACGGACTTATGGCATATATCTGTGGAGACAGTACAGCTAAAAACTATGGAAGATTAAGTTTAAATCCCCTACACCATCTAGATCCTCTAGGAACTATTTTTCCTATACTTTTAATTCTATCTGGCTCATCTTTTGTTTTTGGTTGGGCAAAACCTGTACCAATCAACTATTATAGACTAAAATATGGGAGAGTTGGAGAGTTTTTAGTAGCTATAGCTGGTGTACTTTCAAATATTATACTAGCTATTATTGGAATGATACTATTTAAACATTTTTATGAAGTGCTTGCTCCTTTACATATATTGAAGCCAATATTATATATGATAAGTTTGAATATTTTACTAGCTGTATTTAATATTATTCCTATTCCACCTCTTGATGGTTCAAGAGTTTTAGCTTCAATAGGAAGTTACGATTTAAGAGATAGTATTTTTCATATGGATAGATATGGTATCTTTATCATTATGATTCTAAGTTGGACAGGAATACTTTATAAATTTATTGCTCCAGCTTATATGGCTATCCTTAGTTTTTTAGATAAATTGATTTAATGGAGAAGATTTATGAAAAGTGTTGCTAGAGAGTATGTTATCGAATTTGAAGAAAAAAAATCTAAATTTATAGGTTATGTAAAACCTGTAGGAAGTAAAATTGAAGCTGAAGAGTTTATCCAATCTATAAAGAATAAACACCCTGATGCTACCCATAATTGCTCTGCTTACAAAGTTATAGACAACGGGCAAGAATATTTTAAAACAGATGATGATGGTGAGCCTAGTGGTACTGCTGGTAAACCTATGGGAGATATTATTACATATATGGAGGTTACAAATCTTGCTGTTGTAGCTACTAGATACTTTGGTGGAATAAAGCTTGGTGCTGGTGGGCTTGTTAGAAATTATGCTAAAACTGCTAAACTAGCTATACAAGAAGCTGGTATTGAAGAGTATATAGAGAGAAATATCTATCTTATTGATTTTTCCTATGAAAGAATTGGTGAGGTTGAATCTATCCTGAATAGTGGTGGAGCTGAGTATTTAGATAAAGGATACAATGACAGAGTAACTTATAAAGTCAAAGTAGACACTCCCACTCTTGAAAATCTTAAAAGTTTAAGAGATATTATGATAATAGATTTATAAAAAAAATAACTACTCAGTATTCTTTATGGTACTAAGTAGTTATTTTTTATTAAAACATATCTATTTTTATCTTATTATAATTTATTTTGACAATCTCCTGTTCTTAAAAACTCATCTAAGTTTTCATAAGAGATCTCTATCATATTTGTTAAAGCCTCATCTGTATAAGAACCAATATGTGGAGTTATTAAAACTCTTGGATATAGAGATATTAGTTTTTCTACGTTCTTATCAATCTCTTTTCCTGCCATATCTTTGAAGAAGAATTCTTTTTCATTAGAGAATACATCAGTTGCAAATCCTCCGATTTTTCCACTTTCTAATCCTTTAATTATAGCTTCTACATCTTGAAGCTCTCCTCTTGCTGTATTGATAAGTATAGCTCCCTCTTTTAAATTAGAGATAAACTCTTCTCCCAATAGATTATCATTTTCTCCTTTGATATATGGGCAATGTAATGTAATTATATCGGCAGTTTTATTTAATTCCTCCATAGTTACATACTCCACTACCTCTTTAGCTGCTTCATTAGGATATAGATCATAAGCTATTACTCTAGCTCCTAATCCTTTGAAAAGTTTTGCTGCTGTAAATCCTATCTTTCCAGTTCCTATTACTCCTACAGTAAGATTTCTAATTTCAGGACTGAACATATATTCATCTACAATAAAATTTTTATTTCTAGTTCTATCTACCATATATGCACCTTTTCTAACTAGGTTCATAGCAAAGGTAATAGCTAATTCTGCTATAGCATTTGGTGAATATCTTGGAACTCTTGCCATTTTAAATCCCATCTCATATGCAGCTTCTAAATCAATATGATTATATCCTACCGTTCTAGTAAGTAGATATTCCACTCCAAAGTTTTTCATTTTTTCTAAGTTTTTTCTATTAGCTGGACAGTTAGCTCTAAGCATAACAGCTTTATGCCCCTCTATTAAGTTTACATTTTCATCATTCATTAACTCTTCAACTAAAGTTAACTCATATCCAAATTTATTTAATTTTTCAAAGAAAGGTTTTTCTACTTTTCTAACTCCATAACATATTAATTTCATATTTTCCTCCTAAACTTACATATATATGTTTAAAGATTTTATTATCTCTAGTACTACTATCCAAAGAGGCATACATATTACACTGAATATTGTTGAAAGTAGTGAACAGTTTGATGTAAGTACTGATTCTTTATCAAATTTAATAGCATAAGCAGCTGCTACTGTAGCTGTTGGAGTAGCCATCATTATAATTACTGAAGCTAATCCTACAAATGATATTGGTAAAATATTTGTTATAGTTAAGATGTATAAAGCTACTAAGTTGATAAATGGAACTACTAATACTTTGAAGAAACTGTATATCCATGAATCTCTTGAAGAGATAGCTTCTGCTAGTGAGATATCAGCTAATTTTGCTCCTATTGCTAACCAAGCTAATGGTGATGAAAGAGCAGCTAGATAAGTCATTGGTTTATATAGCCAGAAAGCTGTTTTGTCTATTCTTAAAAATGCATAACTCTTTTCTCCTATTGTAACATGTGGAAGTGAATCTTGGAATACCCAAATAAACATTCCTAAAAAAGTTGCAAGTACAATAGAGTTTAAGAACATTTGCTTAATATTATTTTTATCAGCTTTTATTCCTGACATTTTAATATAAGCGTATGAGTATAGGAATACTCTATAAGCTATGTTGAATATAGAAGCATACATTACTCCAGTAGCTCCATAAACCGCAGATATAATTGGAATACCAAAGAAAGTTGTTGAACCAAAAGTTGTTAATATCTCTAAAACAACTTTTTTGTCCCCTTCATATTTTATATATAGAAGTTTTGTTGCAAATATTAGTATGATATAGATTGCAAATCCCCAGATTAATAGGTTTATACCTTGCATTAAACTATGCTTATTAATATCTTGCATAAAAGCATTAAAAGCTAATGCTGGTAATGAAGCTGAAAGTATTACATCTGTTAAAATTTTTGCTGTACTATCTTTAAATACTTCCTTCTTTCTTAAATAAAAACCAAATAAGATAATTAAAACTGATGATGATATAGCTCCTACTATATTGTTGTTTTTCAAAATTCCTGCTAAAATTTCACCGAAATTCATAAATCCCTCCATAAAATTATTTTTTCATAACATAGAATACTCTTTTTACCTCATAACTTCAATTTTTTTAAATTTATAAATCTTTTTTTAAATTTTTTAAGTATTTTCTCTTTTTTCTCATTTTAGATAGATAAAATTTCTTTCATTAAAAGCTCATTAATTTATCTTTTAATATATAGTATTTAAATAAAAAAAATGTTAATATAGTTATTATGGATAAATTAAATTTTAAAAGTAAACTTATTTTATATGTAACACTTATTAACTTTTTTACTCTAATTATCTCCTATGGTATCTTTATCAATACAAAACTTACCACAAATAAAAAAAATATAAATAATAATCTTGTCGAGATGTCAAAGCTAGTATCTACTGATGATACTGTACTTGAAGCTGTTACTACAGGTATAATTAATCCTAAAATTGATAAGGAAATGGATAAGTATATCTCAATTTTTAAAGATATAGATATTATAGTTATTGCAGATATTACAGGTAAAAAATATTCACACTTAGATAAATCACAAATTGGACAAAACTTTGTTAACCCTGTTAAATGGGATAAACTCCTTCAAAATGAGGGATATTTTTCTACTATGCTGGGCTCTATGGGGGTTACAACTAGATGGTTTGAACCTATACTCTCTAAAGATAAAAGTAAAGTTCTTGGTTTTGTAATGGTTGGAAAGTATGACTATATCATAAAAACTTCCAATAGTTCTACTATAATGATATTTACTTTACTATTTTTATTAGCACTAACTTTAGCCTTTATTCTATCTGTACTTTTTGCTGGGGGGGTAAAAAAATCTCTGTTTGGTCTAGAGCCTGAAGATATTACTCAGCTACATATTAAAGAGCAACTTATCATCAATAATCTTGAGTCCGGATTGATAGCCCTTGATGATAAAAATAATATTGTTGGAGTAAATGAAGTATTTATAAAAAAATTTCCATATCTAACTCCTGAAAAGGTTTTAAACCATACACTACATCTACTAGGTGGAAATAGTATCACAAGGACTGAAATTACTATAGATAACAATATTTTCTATATAAAAATTTTACCTATATGCCAAGATGAAAGATATTTTGGAAATATCTTACTATTAAAAACACGTGATGATGTTGATTCATATGCAAGAGAGATCACTGGTATTGATCAGTTAGTAGAAGGAATGAGAGCTAATATACATGAGTTTAAAAATAGACTACATGTTATCTTAGGACTTATCAATATAAATAAATTAGACCTAGCTAAAAAATATATTTTAGAGGCTCAAGAATTAAATGAGTATGATTTTCAAAAATATAATCAGGTTAAAAATCCTTTTTTAAAAGCTATTCTCTTAGGTAAGGAAGCTATTTGTAAAGAGAGAAAAATAGAGTTTATTTTTGATCCTGAATCTAAGTTCGATCTTCAAACTAAAAACTTTTTTATTCAAGATCTTAGCACTATTATAGGTAACCTCATTGAAAACTCTATAGAATCCTTTATAGACTACAATATAGAGAATAAATTTATACAGGTACAAATTTTCCAAAATAAAAACTCTTTTTCTATAGCTATTACTGATAATGGAAAACCTATTTCAGATGATATCCTATCTAAAATATTTGATTATGGCTTCTCTACCAAAGGGCAAAATCGTGGAGTTGGACTATATCTAGTACAGGAAAAACTAAAATTATATAAGGGAAATATTAGAATTGAAAGAGAAAAATCTAAAAAAACTTTTATTGTAGAGGTGAAAAATGAAGAATGTATTAATTGTTGAAGATGATCCTATGGTAGCTATGATTAACGAAGAGTACCTCTCTACTTTCCAAAATATTAAAATTCTAGGAAGAACATATACTGAGAAAGATACTTTAAATTTTTTAACTACTCATAAAGTTGATTTGATTATTTTAGATGTATTCTTAGGGGAAGAGAATGGAATAGATATCTTAAAAAGTATCAGAACTTTAGGATATACAACAGATGTTATTATGATAACCTCTGCTAATGGAGGAGAGGATATTAAAAAAGCTTTCTCATTAGGTTGTATCGATTATTTGATAAAACCCTTTGATTTTGAGAGATTGAAATTAAGTATAGATAAAATTTTTGCTAGAGATGAGATTTTAAATAAAACCAAAATAAAACAAGACTCCATTGATAATATTCAATCTATCTCCCCTGTAATCAATGTAAAATTAAATCTTCCTAAGGGATTAAACTCTAAAACCTTGGATAAGATTACTCAAATCATAGATAACCTTCCTAGTGAAGAGTTTGGGATAAAAGATATCTGTCAAATAACTGATATAAGCAATGTTACTATAAAAAAATATTTAGATTATTTAGAAGCTATTAAATATATTGCTAGCTTTACTAATTATGGGAATGTTGGGCGTCCCTTATATCTTTATAGAAAAATAAGGTAGAATCTCTCTACCCTATTTTTCTAACAAATAATTATATAAATTTTCTTCTATCTCATCTTTTAATAGTAATTCATACTCTACTACACTATTTCCCTTATAATTAACTATCTCTTTAGGATTTAATACCTCTTTTACTTTTCCGATATAATAAAAATTTTCTCCTGATTTTTTCTTTATAAAAACTTCTAAAATATAATAATTTTCAGCAATTTTTCCCTCAGCAGTAAGTTTTCCATTTCTACTTAAGCATCTTTGGTTCTTCGAATACCAAGTAAATCTTCTATTATCATAAAACTTGTTGTCATACTGTGTAAATGGTGGAGTATCATCTAAGGTAATAAACAGTATTACCTTTCTTTGTTCCTCAAATACTGTATAACCACTTACTTGATATCCATTATTAAAATCTAAATTAAGATACCAAAACGCCTCCTGTTTACTATACTCCTTATATCTTAAAATTGTTTCCTCTTCTCTCTGTTTATAATTTTTCTCTACATATGTCAGATTATATCTAATCAAATCATCTATCAGATTTTTAAAATATAGTTTCCCCTCATAACTTTTTTTAAAGTCTCCACTTAATACAATATCATCTTCATATCTCTCTACTATAGGTAAAAACTCCTTTGCTGTTGAAAGACTTACAAATATCTCCTTTGCTAAATGTTTAACTCCATTTTCAATACTCTCCTCTTGATTATATAAAGAGTATCTCTCCTCTAGAATCTTTCCAATCTCCTCTATACTTACTCTTTCTTTATTTAATAACTCCTGTAAAATAACCATTTCATGAACTCTTTTAGCTGGAGTAAAAAAACTGGATAAAAAGGTTAAATAGTTACTCTCTCTAGTATCCAAAGTAGGAAACTCCTCCCTTGGCTTCAAAATTCTAAGCACCTCATCATATGTTTTCTTATATTTTAAAATTACACTTGGCTCTATCATATTTTTTTCAAAAAAATCATATAGCATCGGCACTCTTCCCAACTGTTTTTCTAATAAGATAAAATCTTTCTCTATATTCTTTTTAGTTGAAAAATTAGTACGATTTATATTTTCAAAAATTCTCTCTTTTACTATCTCTTCAAAAATTATAGAGCTTTGTCCGGGAATCATATCAGTTCCATTCATTATAAATCTTTTCATATAGTCCTTATCATAATTACTATTTTGAGACACTGCTATTGGTATTAAAAAGTTTTTCTCATAATTTCCTATAAAATCAAGGATTACAACATATTCTTTATCTGGATACTTTCTTAGTCCTCTTCCCAGTTGCTGTATATATACTATAGAGGACTCTGTTGGACGTAGAAGTATTACCTGATTTACACATGGAATATCAACTCCCTCATTGAATATATCCACAGTTATAATATACTCTATCTCTCCATTCTCAAGCTGGGCTATACTTCTCTCCCTCTTCTCATCACTATCATCCCCAGTTAATGCTATAGCCTTTACTCCTCTTTCTTGAAATTTCTCCTCTAAAAGTAAAGCCTCATCAATCCTAGATACAAATATAAGTCCATGAATTTTATCTCCACTATAACCATAAAATCTACTTTTTTCTATAATATGCTTTACCCTTGCATCAGCTGTAAGCTTCTTTATCCCACTCTTTTCATTAATCAACTCCCCATCAATCTCTATATCAGAGATTCCAAAGTAATGAAATGGGGATAGTAGTTCTTCCTTAAGAGCATCATATAATCTTATCTCATAAGCTATATTATTATCAAATAATTTATAAATATCAAAATTATCCCCTCTTTCAGGAGTAGCTGTCATTCCCAATAAAAATTTAGGTATGAAATAGTTAAGAACACTTTGATAACTCTTTGCTCCTCCATGATGTACCTCATCTACCACTATATAATCAAAATAATCTGGGGAGAATTTTGTCATATGATTCTCTTTACTAAGTGTCTGTATCATAGCAAATACAACATCTGCTTCATCAATATCCTCTTCTCCATAGATTACTATTTTTTTATCTCTTAAAATATTTTCATAGGTCTCTTTAGCCTTTTGAAGTATAGTTTTTCTGTGAGCTATAAATAAAACTCTCT
>JAHLFN010000039.1 GCA_018883725.1 Candidatus Fusobacterium pullicola
TTCCATACCATTGTCCATAAGTTTTACTTCCTTTTCTAATGTCTACAGCTACATCATATACAGAACCTTTTACTACTCTTACTAACTTTCCTTGAGAATGTTTAGTTTGAAAATGTAATCCTCTTAATACACCTTTTTTAGATTTTGAATGGTTATCCTGTACAAACTCTTCATTTATCCCTATATTTTCAAATTCTTTTTTACTATATGACTCTAAGAAAAAACCTCTATTATCTCCAAATACAGTAGGTTCAATTATACATAGCCCTTCTATACCTGTTTCTATTCTCTTAAATTTATTCATCTATTCCACCTATTTCACTAAATTTACTAGATACTCTCCATATTTTGACTTCATTAATGGTTTAGCTAATTCTAATACTTTTTCTTTACTTATCCATTCATTTCTATATGCTATCTCTTCAAGACAAGCTACCATTACTCCCTGTCTACTCTGAATAGTTTTTACAAAATTAGCTGCTTCAAGTAATGCATCATGCGTTCCCGTATCTAGCCATGCCATCCCTCTTCCAAAATTTACAACATGTAACTTCTCTTCTTGTAGATACATCTCGTTAATTGAAGTTATCTCTAACTCTCCTCTTTTTGAAGGCTTAACTCTTTTAGCTTTTTCTACTACCGTATTATCATAAAAATATAGTCCTGGAACTGCATAATTAGATTTTGGATTTTGTGGCTTTTCTTCTAAAGATATTACTTTCCCATTCTCATCAAATTCTACTACCCCAAAATCTTGTGGATTGGTTACATAGTAGCCAAATATTGTAGCCCCCTCTTTTCTTGCTTCTGCTTCCTTTAACATTCCTGTTAATCCATGTCCATAAAAAATATTGTCTCCTAAAACTAATGCACATGAATCATTATCTATAAATTTTTCTCCAATAATAAAAGCTTCAGCTAATCCATTTGGTTGCTCTTGAATCTCATATTCAAATCTAACTCCAAAGTCCTCTCCACTTCCTAATAACTCTTTAAATAAAGGTAAATCTCTAGGAGTTGATATTACTAAAATTTCTCTTATTCCCGCTAACATCAATATAGAAAGAGGATAGTAGATCATAGGTTTATCATATATTGGATTTATCTGCTTTGATATTGCTTTTGTTATTGGATAAAGTCTTGTTCCGCTTCCTCCAGCTAATATTATTCCTTTCATCTAATAAACTCCTCTTATTTAATTTCAAATATCTCTTTTAAAAATCCCTCAAAAGAATATTTATCTAAAATTTCTCTACTTAATTCTAAATATGGTGATTTAAAAAAATTAATATCTATTTTCTCTATCTCTTCAATTTTATCTACAATTAAAATATTATTTTCATTATAAAAGTCATAATTAATAACATCTTTATTAGTTGTTATTAATTTAGTATTATAAGCTAAACATTCTAAAGTTCTTAAGCTTAATCCCTTTTGATCTACAATATTTTTCTCAAAAGTAACTTTTGATTTTTTTACATTTTTAATATTTTCACTATATTTTATTTTTTGATTTGTTATAAATTTATCTTTCTTTTTTTTATCTTGAGTATACAGTAATATATTGTATTTTAAATTATTTTTCAAACAATATTCATATATTTTTTTTTACATACTTGTATCTTTCTGTATCCCTTTCTCTTCCTAAATAATAAAAATCTTCTTCTTTTCCTTCAACTTCATGTTCTAGATAAAAACTTGGTCTCCATTTTATATCATACGTTTTTGCATCTTCTTTCTCAAAAGTATAAACTTCATCATAATTCTTTTTATACCATTCTATCTCTTTTTTTCCCATTTTATCCCAAATAAATTTAATAAATTTTATCTTACTATTCTTCTTTTTTACTAAATCAATAAAAGTTTCACTATATCCAATTTCTCCAATTACTAGAACATAATCTATTTCTAAATATTTTTTTAAAAGTTCTTCATAATAATTAGTTTTTTTATGGTTATATATTTTTTCTATAACTTTTCCAAAAATCATATTTTCTTTCAGCTTTTTTAATTTTTTAAAATAATATGAATTAGTTTCAGGTTCACTTCCCAATATGAAATCAACACTTTTAAAATATTTTTTACTTTTTTTTAAAAGAATATCTTCATATTCTTTTAAAATAGGATCTACTGAAAGAACTATTTTTTTATTTTTTTGTAGTTCTATATTTTCCATCCTTTACTCCTTAATTCTTTTTTCTTATCTTTTATTTTAGTAATAAATTTATTTCTTTTTATTTTTTTCAAGCTTTTAGCTAAAAAATAAGATATTTTATTAGAGTTATAATTATAATTTTTTTCAACATCAAATCCTTTTTCAATTGTTAAAATGTCCTCTTTAAATGTAAAAATATCATACCAACGCTTAAAATATATATATTTCTCTTCTTTTGCTTGTGAATCTAAAATTCTAATTATTCCATCTTTAGCTTTAATAAAGTTTGAAGTATTCAAATCTCCATGATAAATTCCATGATTATGCATTTTTTTAGTTAATTCCATAACTTTTGCTATTTCTTCAAGAGTTTGTAAAGCTTTTCCATCAATATATTCCATTAGAATATAACTTTCTACTATTAAATTATTTTTTCTTTTTACAATAGCACCATATACTTCCACAAATTCTACTATTCCTTTATTTCTAGCTTTGTTAATATTTATTAATGTATTCAAAGCTTCTCCCTTTTTAAAAAATGTAAGAAGCTTTCTTTGAGGAATTATATTTTCTGCCTTTGGAGATTTTAATATATATTTTTTATTATCAAAGCTTACTATTGCTACATAGTTTCTTACTGTATCTTTTAGTATCTTTTCTACTTTATAATTTTTATCAATTATTTTTTTTAGTACTTCTTCATATTTCTTTTCATAAAAATATCCAATGTATCCCTTATATTTTATATTTTTCATTTATATTCTCCATTTTCTTCAGGGTCTCTTTTATATTTTTTATCACTATTTCCTTATCTAATATTTTTAAATTTTTCTCTTTTTTACCTATTATTACTGAATTTATATCTGATTTAGGTGCAAATATAATTAAAGTATCCTTATCTTCTGTATAAATAGCTACTATAGGTATATTATACACTGATGCTACATGAATAACTCCTGTATCAACACTAAATAGCATATCTGCATACTTTATAATTGCAGATGCTTCTAAAATATTTTTAGTTTTTGGTAATAATTTTACATTTTCTAAATTTAAAGTATCTATTTTTGATTTTATTTGTTCATAAATTCTTGGAATAGTTAAAATATGTAGTTCTATTTTATTATTTATCTTAGGAATATTTTTACAAAAATATTCTATATCCTCTTCTTTCAAACATCTACTTTGAGAACTTCCTAAAAAATTAAAAACTATATTTATTTTATCTTTATTGAAATAATCTTTATATTTTTCTTCTAATTCCCCTAAATACAATTCATATTTTCTGTTGGAATTATCAATACCAAAACCATCTAATGCTTTCATATTTATATCAACAGCATGATCCGTTGATTTATTATCTATATATTTATCAAAAATACTTAGTTCATCTTTTTTTATTCCAAATTTTTCCATTCTATAACATCCTATTAAATATTTAGGGTTCATTATTCTTAAAGCTAATAAATGAAAGAATCTTGGGTTTCTAGTAAAATCAAAATATAAATCATATCTATTTCTCAATTTAAATGCCTTAATTATTTCTTGAGTTATTCTAAAAATTTTTAATTTACTTTTATTTTTTTCTTCAATTATGATATAATTTACATTAGGATGATTCCATAATAAAGATTCAGCACCTTTCTCTACAATTACATCTATTTTTATCTCTTTATTTACATTTGATAAAGTGCTTAATAATGGCGTTTTAACAATTATATCTCCAACTCTTCCCCCTAAAATTAATACTCTTTTTATGTTTTCTATCCTGAATTCTTTTTTCTTCTTATTTCCTATTAGTTTTATTAAAAATTTTCTCATTTCTTTCATCACCAAAATCTAAAATTTTTTTAAACTGTTTTAATACATAAATAGCATTAAATTCTTGTAATTTTTCTATATAAAAATCTTCTATATATTTCTTTCTTCTTTCCTCATCTATTAATAATTTTTCTAATTCTATTTTAAAACTTTCTTTATCACCAGTTTTTACTAGTACTCCGTATTTATTATCTCCTAATATATCTTTTGGTCCAGTCGGACAATCATAAGTTATCACTGGAGTACCTAATATCATACTTTCTAAAAAAACAGTTGGTAAACCTTCACTGTATGAAGTATGAACGAATATTTTTGCATTTTTTATCCAAGGTAATGGATTCTTTTTTTGACCAACTAAAATTATTTTATCTTCTAACTTTAATTCTTTTATTCTTTTTTCTAATTCTTCTCTTGCTGGTCCCTCTCCTAATATGTATAATTTTTCTTGAACTCCATCTTTATATAATTTATTATATATCTCTACTAAATCTATTCTTCCTTTTTCTTTAACCAATCTTGAAACTGCAACTATATAATCTTTCTTTAAATAATTTTTATCTTCTTCTTTTATTATTTCTTTCCCTTTTTTTACTCTATCTATATCAAAAGGATTATATAATCTTATTATTTTCTCTTCAGGAATTTTAAATATACTTTTAACTTCTTCTTTCATTTCATCACAAATTACCACAATTTTCCAATATTTATTTAATCTTTTAGCTAATCTTTTTTTCTTTTTTTCATTTCTATTTTTTGAAGTTAAATGCATCCAACCTATTTTAGGTAAATCAATTATATCAAGATACTTTCCTAAACTCATATCGAAATCTATTACTACATCAAACTTATCTTGATTTTCACACATAAACCTCTTTAACCATTTTTTCATATATATTCTTTCATAACTTAGCAATAATGGATATAATAATCTACAGAAAATATTTTTTTTATTTTCTTTTACTTTATTTCTAAACTTTACCATCTCTTCTGTTTTTATAAAAACAACAGGTAAATTTTTAGGTATATCTGTTAAAAATATATTTTTTTCTGGGTCATTCTCTTTTATTAATACAGTTATCTCTAAATCCTCATCATTAGCTAATCCCTGTAAATAAGAAGTAAGTACTCTTTCTATTCCCCCCATAAATAATTGACCATTATAAAACAACACTCTCTTCTTTTTCATCTACCTCTCCCTTAAACAATTACTTTCTCTATCTCATTTACATCAAAATTATTTATATCATCATCTTTATTCTCTTTTGAAAAAACCTGAATAGCTTTATCAGAGTTAGGTCCCCACAATACACTGTTGTTTCCTACTATATCCTCTCTATAAATTGCTATTACTTTTTTATCTAATCCTACTCCTATATGGACTATAGAGGTATCTGGTGAAATAACCAATTCACTATTTTGTACTAATGCTATAACATCTTCTATACCTTTTAAATCTAAATAATGGACTCTTCCATTATTTATTTTATTTTTTATATCTACTACCTCTTTTTTGTTTTCACCATGTCCTAATATATATATTTCATCATCAGTTTTCTTTAAGAGAAGTTTAATAATTTTTTCTATATTTTCTCTATTAAAACTTCTGTGTTTACTTGCAGCATATGGATTTAATATAATTCTTTTTTTATTCTCTATTTCTTGTATAGCTTCTTCTTTTTTTATTTTCTCTATTACTCTATTTACTGCTTCATCTGAAATTTGAATATCATAATTACTCTTTATATTTTTTATTCCTAATTTTTCTAAAATCTTTACAAATCTCCTTGTTATATGTGCATTACTATCTTCACTAATACTAACATCAAACAATCCCCAATCATCTTTTTCAACACCTAAGTTTATTCTACATTTACACTTATTAATAAACATTATCTGCTTCTCTCTCAAAATTGTAGAAGTATCAATTAATAAATCATATTTTTCTTCCGCTATCTCTTTTGCTAATTCTTTTAAATAACCACTACTCTTTTTGTATTCATAAATTTTATCTACATAGATATTATTTTTTATAATATCTATTGCTCCTTTTCTTGTTACAACTCCAATTTTTATATTAGGGTACTGTTTCTTTATCTCTCTATATACGAAGCTACTTACAACCATATCCCCTATTTTTCCATCATCTCTTAATAATAAAATAGAATTTATAGAGTTTTTTTCTATTAATTTTTCTCCTGATATATTTACTTTCTCTTTTTTATCCCAT
The DNA here is from genome assembly GCA_018883725.1 of Candidatus Fusobacterium pullicola. Classification (NCBI taxonomy): domain Bacteria; kingdom Fusobacteriati; phylum Fusobacteriota; class Fusobacteriia; order Fusobacteriales; family Fusobacteriaceae; genus Fusobacterium; species Candidatus Fusobacterium pullicola. The sequence continues at coordinate 6,204 of JAHLFN010000039.1, forward strand.
AACAATCTAGCTATCTTTACTTTTTGTTTTCTCAAAAAATTTTGAAATGAAGCATTTATTTTTCTAATCATAGATTTCCTTTCCTAAATTCTATTATTTTTAAGATTTTTAAAATATATTTTTCATTCTAAATTATATCAAATTTTCCTCAAATTTTATACCATATTTTTTACTTTATATGATATTATATACAATGAGAAGTAGCAATAAACAAAACAATGAGGTGCAGTATGAAAAAGGTTAAATTTATATACAATCCTTTCTCTGGAGAGGCAGTAGTTACTAAAAATTTAGACACAATAATTGAAAAATATCAAGCTAAAGGATATACCATAGTACCTTTTAGAATCTCTACTGAACAGAGTTTAGAAGATGCCTTTTTAGATATAGATAGCTCCTACCATCACATCTTAGGAGCTGGTGGAGATGGAACTATCAATCAGATTATAAATATTATGAAAAAAAAGAATTTAGATATACCTTTAGCAATACTTCCTGTAGGTACAGCTAATGATTTTGCAAAATATATTGGAATGCCTGCTGATATTGGAAGTGCTTGTGATAAAATATTAGCTGGAAAGATTCAAGAGATAGATTTAGGAAAAGCTAATGATAAATATTTTATCAATGTTTTTAGTTTTGGATTATTTACTGATGTTTCTCATAAGACACCTACCCATTTAAAAAATACTATAGGGAAACTAGCTTACTATCTAAATGGAATAAAAGAGTTACCTTCTTTTAAAAAATTAGATATTAAAGTTACCTCTGATGAATTTTTTTACGAGGGAAATGCTCTTATTTTTTTCACATTTAATGGAAGGACTGCTGGAAATATAAATATATCTTATAAAAGTGAGATAAATGATGGATTATTAGATGTAATCATAGTTAAGGGAGAGAATATTCGTTCAACTTTATCTTCACTTCTTGCTTTTCTGAAATTAGAACATCTTGAGAAACCAAAGGATATTATTCACTTTACAACTTCAGATTTTACTGTAGAATACAGTGATTCTTCCCTTGAAAGTGACATTGATGGAGAGGTTGGTCCTACATCACCTATACATATCTCTTGTATTGAAAATGGACTTAAAATGATATACTAAGCTTAAAAAAGGCTCATTTTTTTAAAACGAGTCTTTTTTTACGACATACTTTTATTTTTTGAACTTTTATAGTAAAATATTATATATATTATAGATTATTATTATTTTTTTATTTTATATAGAAGATAGTAACAGTCTAGATTTAAAACATATTTTTTTACTTTTGTTTGTTAAAAGAAAAACAAATTATTTTTTTCACTTTATGTTTAAATTAAATTTATTTTTAAAAAAATACCATATTGAATTTTAATGATCTTAATATTAATTATATATATTATTAATTATTGACTTTTAACTATTATATAGAGTATATTCATAATATGAGATTTTTATTACAATATATTTTGAGGAGGTATTTTTTATGTTTAGTTATTCTTTTAACATGGCGGAAACGTTAGCTGTAGCTATTGTTGTACTTTTAATTGGAAGAGAAGTTAGAAAAAGAATTCATTTTCTACAAAGATTCTTCATTCCAGCTCCAGTAGTTGGAGGAGTTATCTTCTCTATATTACTTTTAATAGGACACTCTAGTAAAGCTTTTTCTTTCCAATTTGATGGTGTATTACAAAGCTTTCTAATGTTAATTTTCTTTACTACAATAGGTTTTACTGCTAGTGCAAAATTATTGAAAAAGGGTGGAATAGGAGTTTTAATCTTCTTAATAACTGCTACTGTACTTGTTATCGTTCAAGATATAGTTGGAGTTGGATTAGCTAAGGTATTTGGACTTCATCCTCTACTAGGACTTGCTGTTGGTTCTATTCCTTTAACTGGAGGACATGGAACTTCTGGAGCTTTTGGTCCTGTATTGGAGGAGTTAGGGGTTAACGGTGCTCTTTCTGTTTCTATAGCTGCAGCTACTTATGGATTGATAGCTGGATGTTTAATTGGAGGACCTGTTGCTAAAAAACTTAAGGAAAAATACAATTTAAAACCTAATTTAGATGACGAAATTAAGGTTATTGAAGAGGCTGAAGAGGAAGGAATTGGTGTTTCTGAATCTACACTTTTTGATGCAGTGGTTATAATTGCTTTAGCAATGGGATTAGGTTCTTGGATAGCTCCATTCTTAAAGCAATATGGAGTTGTTATTCCAGTATATATAGGTCCTATGTTTATGGCTGCTATTATTAGAAATATCTATGATGCCACTGGAAAAACTTTACCTATGCCTGAGATAGCTATCACTGGAAATATAGCTCTTTCTCTATTCTTAGCAATGGCACTTATGACTTTAAAATTATGGGAACTGGCAGATCTTGCTATACCAATAGTTTCTATTTTATTAATTCAAACTATTATTATGGCACTTTATGCATACTTTATTACATTTAACGTTAACGGAAAAGATTATGATGCGGCAGTTATGGCGACTGGACACTGTGGTTTTGGATTGGGAGCAAGTCCAAATGCAATGGCTAATATGGAGGTTTTTACAAAGGAAAATGGACCTTCTCCAAAGGCTTTCTTCGTATTACCACTTGTTGCTGCACTATTTATAGATTTTACAAATGCAACAGTAATCACTTTCTTTATGAATATGTTTGGATAAAATTATATTGAGATAAGTATTTGAAAGGGGGAGAATAGATTCTCATGAATAACAATTCTAATATAGGGGTTTTTGATTCAGGAGTAGGAGGAACTACTGTCCTAAAAGAGATATTAAAAGTTCTGCCCCATGAAAATATTCTTTATTATGGAGATAGTGGAAATGCTCCATATGGGCAAAAAAGTACAGAGGAAATTCAAAAATTATGTTGTAGAATTTTAGATTTTTTCATAGCAAATAATTGTAAAGCTGTGGTAGTAGCTTGTAATACAGCTACTGCTGCTGCCTTAGATAAATTAAAAAATACATACTCCATTCCGATAATTGGAGTTATTTCAGCTGGAGTAAAAGGGGCTTTAAAGGTAACCAAAAATAATAGAATAAATATTTTAGCTACTCCCTTTACTGTAGATTCTAATGCTTATATAAAGGAGTTGAGAAAGCATTTTAAAAGCTTTAAAATAACTCAAGAAGGTTGCCCAGAATTCTGTCCTATGATAGAGATTGGTTGGGAAACTCATCCAGATAGATATGATATTTTAAAATCTCATATATCACATCTCTCTCAAGAGGCTGATACATTGATATTAGGTTGTACTCACTATCCTATTATCAAAAATGATATCGAGAGATTTTTTTCTGGAAATATAGTTGATCCTGCTAGAGAAACAGCTTTAGAATTATATTCTCTACTTAGATTAAATGATCTTTTGAATACTTCTTCAAAGATAGGAAAAGTTGAATTTTTTGTAACTGGGGACAAAAAACTTTTTAAAAAAATAGCTGAACAGTTTTTAGAATTTGAAATAAAAAATATCTACCAAATTGATAAATAGAAAAGTTTTGAGGGTATTACACTTAAGTAACACCCTCATTTTTGAGTCTATTTTGAGTTTTATATAGCTTCTTTTAGTTGTTCCCCTTCAGTCTTAGCAATCACTAAAGTACAAACTGCATCTCCTGTAATGTTTATCATTGTTCTAAACATATCTACAAATCTATCTATTCCCATTACAAGTCCTATTCCCTCAAGAGGAAGTCCTACTTGTACAAGTACCATTCCTAACATTATAACCCCTACACCTGGAACACCTGCTGTTCCTATTGAGGCTAAAGTAGCTGTAACTATTATTGTTATATAGTTCCCCATTGTTAGATCTATCCCATATATTTGAGCTATAAATATAGTTGCAACCCCTTGCATAACTGCTGTTCCATCCATATTTATTGTATTTCCTAACGGAATTGTAAATGACGAAATCGCCTTTGATACTCCAAATGTTTCTTGCATAGCTTTTAATGAAGATGGTAAGCTAGCACTACTAGAAGCAGTAGAGAAACCTACCATCATTGTAGGAGCAAAATTCTTAAAAAACTTTATTGGATTATACTTTCCAAATACTACTAAAATACCTTGATAAGTAACTAAACAGTGAATGAATAGTATTATTACAACACCTATAAAGTACTTAAATAGTGGTAAAAGAGCCGCATAACCTAAAGTAGTAAAAGTCTTCGATATAAGTCCATAAACACCAAAAGGTGCAATTACCATTATCATCTCAACAAGTTTTAAACTTAGATTATTTCCCTCTTCAAATATTCTCTTTATATTACTAGCCTTATCTCCTAAAAGGGATAAAGCTACCCCAACTAAAATAGCAAAAATTATAATTTGTAACATATTTCCTGTAGCCATAGCTTCTACTGGATTAATAGGTATCATATCTAGTAGTATATCTACAAAGGGCTTTGTTTCAGATACAGTTACTTTAGAAACTGCAATCTCTCCTATATTAACTCCTTTACCCGGATTTATTATATTTCCACCAACTAGAGCTAATACTACTGCAAAAGCTGTTGTAGATAGATAAAATACTAAAGTTTTTATCCCTATTCTCCCTAATTTTGCAACATCTTCTATTCCAGCTGAACCTACAACTAATGAACATAAAACTAATGGTACAACTACCATTCTTATAGCTCTAATAAATCCATTTCCAAGTAGATTAAATACAAAGTCTATAATATACTTACTTACAAAAGGATTATCCTTTATTGGATGTAAAACTAACCCTGTAGTTATACCTAATATTAATGCTATAAAAATTTTTGTTGTTAGATTAATTTTTTTGTTCATTTTTCACTCTCCCCTATTGAAAATTATTTTTCTTTATATGTTTTTTTAAAAAAATTATATAAAAGATTATATCACAATTTTTTGAAAAATCAATAATTATTTTTAAAAAACTAAAAATATTTTTTTAAAAGGTTAAACTCTGCTCAATAAAAGTCTATCTCCTGCTCTTAATATTACATCTCCTCTTGGTATTATATCTTGATCTCCTCTTCTAATAGAGATAATATGCACACTTCTTGGAAGTGATAGATCTTTTATTGCCTTATCTACATACTCTGAATTTTTATCTATATATAGTTTCTTTATAGATAATTCTTCTAGTTCTTCTAAATCTATCTCTGTTGTCTCGTCATCTTCTCCCTCTTCAAATAGATTTAAGAATTTAGCTAATGGTTTTAAAGTCATTCCTTGAATGATTACAGAGAAAACTACAATATAGAATACCATATTGAAAATAGATTGTGATTTTCTTATTCCCTCTGTTATAGCCATAGTTGAGAAAATGATTGGCACTGCCCCTTTAAGTCCTGCCCAAGAGATGAAAAACTTCTCTTTTAAATTGTAATTGAACTTTTCTAAAAGTAAAAATACAACCGCTGTTCTTGAAACTAATGTTATTAGAATAGCTAAGATACTTCCACTAATTACAACTTTTCCTAGTTGACTTGGGAAAACTAATAGACCTAGTAAAACGAACATTATTATCTGCATTAACCATGATAATACTCTCATATTTCTAAAACTATTCATCTTAAATTCAAATCTCTCATTTCCAACTAATATTCCCATTAAATATATAGCTAGGAATCCATTTCCACCTAAAATATTTGTAAGGGAAAAACAGATAAATAGAAAAGCCATCAAATGAATAGTTAAGAACTCCGCTCTCTCTATTCTCAAAAACTTCCCTATAGGTATTGTTGCCTTTCCAAAAGCTATTCCTAACACTCCACCGATAACTAATTGTTTTATCAAAAAGAAAATTCCACCAGCAATAGATAGCCCATCAGCTTTAAACATCGAGATTATAAATAGTATAAGGGCATAAGCCATTGGGTCATTACTTCCAGATTCTATCTCTATCACTGTTTTTACTCTCTTTTTCAGTTTGGAATCTCCAAGGACAGAGACCACTGCTGCTGCATCTGTAGATGAAACTATTGCACCAAACAGTAATGCCTCTTTAAATGAAAAATCTGTAAGTATAAAGGTAAAAAATGCTGCAAATATAGTTGTTAAAAATACTCCTAAAGTTGCTAATATCCCACTTGGATATAGTGCAGATAAAGCATCCTCTTTCTTAGTTTCAAGGGCACTAGAAAAGAGAATAAAAAGAAGTGCAAAGTTTCCAATTTGTTGTGTTAATTCAGCATCATCAAAATATATTCCACCTATTCCCTCTGATCCTGCCAATATCCCTATAAATAGGAACATTATCAACAATGGAACCTGTACCTTCTTAGATAATCTGATTGAAAAAAGACTGATAAAAAGTAAAATTCCTCCTGTTAAAAGTTTGTACTCCATTTTCCCTCCTTTATAAATTATATATATCTTTCATAAAATTATACCACTCTTGATACTCTTCTCGATGTATGCTATCTTTTAAAAATACAAAGTTGAACTCTCTCTCTTCATAAAAATTTTCTAAATTTATTGGGGCTAATTTTCTCATAAGAATCTCTTTTTCCACAGCTCTCTCATATATGAAAGAGATTCCCTTATTTTCTTTTACAAGCTCTTTTATCATATTTATATTCTCTATCTCATATTTTCTAGTAAAATTATTTAAAGATAGGTTATTATCATAGAGTATCTTTTCAAAGATATCTCTTGTTCCTGATCCCTTTTCTCTTAGAATTATTCTCTCCTTTACTATATCATCAAATTTTGTGATCTCTGTTGCTATAGGATTATTAGCTGCACATATTCCCACAAATCTCTCCTTAGAAAAAAGATAGTATTCATACTCAGTTTTTTCAAAAAATCCCTCTATGAAGGCAAAATCTATATTCCCTTTTCTTAACTCCTCCAATAGTTCACTTGTATCTCTGATTATAAAAGAGATATTTATATCTGGATATCTATTTGATATTTCTGAGATAATTTTTGGAATAATATACTCTCCTATTGTAAATGTGGCTCCAAAATGTAAATTTTTTCTATTTGGATCCATCTCTTTTATCTCTGATTGAATTTTATTAGCATCTGACCTCATTGTCAATAGATATTTATAAAGAGCCTCTCCCTGTGGTGTCAAGGTTAGTATTTTCTTGTTATAATTGAATAATTTACAGCCATAAAATTCCTCTAAATATTTAATGTGTTGACTTACTGCTGGTTGGGTCATATGAAGTGCTTCTGCTGTTTTAGTATAATTTTTAGTTCTACATAACTCTATAAATGTATCTACTCTAAAATCTAACATCTCTCTTCTCCCTTAATTTATAATTTTTTATTATATTTTGATAAAAATATATAATTTTATTTTATATTTTTTTTATGATAAAATCAATATATAAATAAAAAAATAATATTTTTAGGAGGGCTAATATGAATTTTAAATTTTCAAATGAACAAGAGGTATTTTTATCAAAGGTTAGAGAATTAACTAAGCAATATGTAGCACCTATTGCTGCTGAGATAGATAGAGAGGCTTCATTCCCAATCAGTAGTATCAAAGCACTTGGAGAAAATGGTATAATGGGAATCCCTTTTGAAAAAAAATATGGTGGGCTTGAAATGGACAATCTAACTTATGCAGCTGCTGTTGAAGAGCTTTCAAAAGCTTGTGCTTCTACTGGAGTAATTATGTCAGCACATACATCTCTTTGCTGTTGGCCAATAGCTACATATGGTACTGAAGAGCAAAAAATTAAATATCTAACTCCTCTAGCTAGTGGAGAAAAATTAGGGGCTTTTGGTTGGACTGAAGCTGAAGCTGGAACTAAAACAACTGCTGTAAAAGAGGGAGATAAGTATATTATTAATGGTAAAAAAGTCTTAATCACAAATTCACATGAAGCTGATATCTTTATCATATTTGCTAAAACAAACCCTGAAACTGGCTCTCTTTCTGCCTTTATAGTAGAGAAAGGAACTAAAGGATTTGCTATTGGAGAGGCTGAAGATAAGATGGGGGTAAGAGGTTCTTCAACTGCTGAACTTTTCTTTGATAACTGTATTATTCCAGAGGAAAATCTGCTAGGAAATTTAAGTGGAGGATTTAAAATTGCTATGGCTACTCTTAATGGTGGAAGAATTGGTGTGGCTGCTCAATCTGTTGGAATAGCTCAAGGAGCTTTAGATGCAGCTATAAACTATGTAAAAAATAGGATGCAACTTGGTAAGCCTATATCACACCATCAAAATACACAATTTGTCATAGCTGACCTTCAAACTAAGATAGATGCTGCAAGACTTATGACTTATAGAGCTGCTAATATGAAAGATTTAGGAGAAGATTATGGATATATGGCATCTATGGCAAAGCTTTTTGCTTCTGAAATAGCCATGGAGGTTACTACTAAAGCTGTTCAGTTATTTGGTGGAAATGGATATTCTAAAAAATTTCCAGTTGAAAGAATGATGAGAGATGCTAAAGTTACTGAGATATATGAGGGAACTTCTGAAATTCAAAAGGTAATTATTGCTTCTCATATGGGTATAAAATAATATTTAATAAAAATAACGAGTATGGCTAATTAAACCTACTCGTTATTTTCATCATATTAAAAGTTTACATAGTATCCATGCTCTTTAAATAAGCTTATCACTTCACTTATATTCTCACTTTTAACTAATAGATGGAAATCCTCACCCTTAAGCATCAAAGGTTTAAATCTCTCATCTTTCGTTATAATTTTTATAAGCTCTTTATCATTTTTTAGCTTCAGTACTACAAATTGACTCTCAGCCTTTATAACACTACTCTTCTCTAGAATATCATTAAAAAACTCTTTCCAAAGTTGGTTTGGTTCAGGAGTTATCTTATTATAAAACTCATTTATTCTCTCCTCTATCTCCTTAGAGCTACTAACCCCTCTTAAGAAGTTCTCTCTACTAAATTTATATTTATTAGTAGCTATTCTTTGAGCCACTCTCTCTAAGAACATAGTTTTCACTGGAGTATCTCCCATAACAGTAGCTATCAATCTATCCTCATCTAATAGTACCTCTCCATCCTCTTTGGCATTTTTAAAATCATACTCATCTACTCTATCAAAGCAGTATCTTCCAAGCTCTGTAAATTTAACATATTTGATTCCATCAAATTTACTCAAATATCCATTTTTTAGGTATAGAGAGTTATTAATAGATGGATAATCATAGTATATCTCAAAAACTCCTAATACCCCTAGAATAAATAGAACCGACTTTATAAATGGGATAACTACATACATCTGATATTTCTCATAGTTTAATATCTTAGTTCTCTCATAGTTTGCCTCGTTTATATAGATATAATCATAGGCATCTTTTACATCTATTATCTCTATGAACTCATCTCTATACAGTATAGCTTTTATGACATTTTCTACACTGATAGGCTTATCATCTGGAAACTCATCTATTATATTTTTGATAGTTGCCAGCCCTCTTTTTATCTCCTCTTTGGATTTCCAGATATTCTTTACTCCCTTTAAGTAATTTAAATAAAGAGATGTATAGTGGTAGTTTTCCTCTTTTACAAGCTCCCCACTCATAAAATCCTTAACTATATTCTTTATATTTGAAACTTTAAAGTAATTTTCATCAATATACTTATCCTTTACCAAGAAGAAGAAAAGAGCTATTGTTTCAGTTTTTAGATAATCTAAATCCTTTGAATCCTCGTAATACTCTGTGATATTACAATATTTCTTCATATTCAACTTAGACTCTTTCAGTATCTTAGCACTATTTGAAAGCTTTATCCCACCTTGAGAATAAAACTCAAAATACATCTTAAAGCTTTCTATTAACTCTTTCTCATTGCTATTTACAAGGTTTGCCTTTACCTTTTTTTGAGGTATAATCTTATACTCAGCTGGTTTTTTCATAAATCTTCTTATTACTCTAAGAATATCATAATCTAAGTATAGATACTCCCCTTTTTTCATATCCTTATCCACTTTAAAGAAAAGAAACTCATCTTTCAAATCCTTATTTATATCATAGTGGTTTTCTAATTTAAAAAATCTCTCCTTATCAGTAATAAAGAACTTTCCATTCCATGCAACCTCTTCAAATACCTCTTTTACCTGTTGATCTAATCTCTCAAAGATGGTACAAAATATATTTTCCTTAGAGTAAAACTGCTCCAATAAATCTAAAAAAGTTTGTTTATTGCTATTTTCACTAATTAAAGAGATTTCAAAAAGTCCTAAATTACTCCCTATATAGCCCTCTGCTATCCAGTCTAAAAAATATTTAGTATAAAGTTTAAACAAAACTTCTTTGGAGTAAAACTCATTTACTGCCTCTCTAAATCTATCTTTACTTATTGCCATCTCTTCTCCTTAACCTTTTTATTCTCCTAGAATAAACTCAATATCCTTTTCAGAAAGTGTTTTTAATGTTGAACTATCTTCAGATATTAGATTATCTAAAAGTTTTATTTTAGATTCTTGTAATTGAAGTATCTTCTCTTCAATAGTGTCTTTCAGTATTAACTTATATGAAAATACTGTTCTGTCTTGTCCTAATCTATATGCTCTATCTATAGCTTGGTTTTCCACTGTCTTATTCCACCATGGATCATATATAAATATCGTATCTGCAGCGGTTAGATTTAGTCCAACCCCTCCTGTTTTTAGTGTCATTACAAATACCTTATATTTACTATCCTTTTGGAATTTATCCACAAGTAACTGTCTATCCTTTGTACTTCCACTCATAGATAGATATTTTACTCCATATTTATCTAAATCTTCACAGATATTTTTTATAGAGTTGATATAGTTGGTAAATACTAGTACCTTATGTCCATTCTCTACTGCATCTAAAATATTGTTTATAAGCACCTCTCTCTTACTTGAAGTTACTCCAACACTCTTAGCCTCTGGACAACTTGTAATCTGTCTCAATTCATTTAGTGCTTGAAGAATAAAAAATTGTGTCTTTCCTATTCCATTCTCTTTTATCTGAGAGTGTACCATATTGTAGTAGTAGTTTCTTCTCTCCTCATATAGTTTTTTCTGCTCTGGATTCATCTCTATATACATAGTTTTCTCTATCTTATCTGGTAGATCCTTTAGAACCTCTTTCTTTATTCTTCTTAAGATAAATGGATATACCTTTTTCTTTAACTCCTCTATAGCCTCTTGGTCATTCTCCTTCTGAATTGGTATAGCATAGAAGTTATTAAACTCCTCCATAGTACCAAACATAGATGGATTCAGGAATCTAAATAATGAGTACAATTCACTTAAGTTGTTTTCAATCGGTGTTCCACTCAATGCTATTCTATGTTTTGCATTCAGTAACATTATAGCCTTAGTTGTTTGAGCATTTACATTTTTTATATTTTGAGATTCATCTAATATTACAACATCAAAATCATAATCTCTAATTATCTCGATATCATTTCTAATTGTTCCATATGTCGTTAGAATTACACCACTCTTTTTTATAATATCTCTATTTCTAAAGTTTCCATAGTAAATTCCAACCTTTAACTTTGGACTGAACTTCTTTATCTCACTTTCCCAGTTATATATCAGGGATTTCGGCATAATTACAAGACTCTTTGTCCCCTTCTTCTCATGTAATCTAGTCAATACAGATATAGCTTGTAATGTCTTTCCAAGTCCCATATCATCTGCTAGACATCCACCTAAATTATTATCTATTAGATATGATAACCATTTATATCCATACTCTTGATACTCTCTCAACTTTGCCTTAACCTTTGGTGGTTCTATATTATAATCTTTTATATTATTAATTCCTTTAAAGAAATCTCTTGTTCTATTCATCTCTTCCGAGAATATTTTATCCTCGATTAACTCCTCTACAAGAGGTAGATCAAAGAAGGAAAGCTTTACTTTTTTCTTATCATTATCCTTAAATAATCTCTCTAACTTCTCTATATACTTTTTATTTATTAAAGCACTTGTTCCATCACTCAACATTATATATGAATCTTTTTTATAAGATGATAGCACATCTAATATTGAGAATTTTTCTCCTTCAATCTCAAGTTCTATCTCCCCTTCTAAAAAGTCTATTGAATGACTAAATTTCCCAATAACCTTTGGTTTTACTGCTTTTATATTATACTTTCTAAGCTTATCAGTTCCAACTACTCTATATTTTGAAGCTAATTGTAATAGATCTTGCATAATAAACTCTTTTGCTAGCTTCTCTTGCATAATGATAAGATTACTCTCATCTAAATAGTAACTTGCCCTTACCTTAAGATTTTTTTGGTTTTTTACAAGAAGCTTTATCACATCTTCAACAGCTTCAGATATTCTACTTATATCTACATCACATATAGATATTTTTTTCTCTAGGTTATTTACAATAGCCACCTTATCTATCTCATGTTCCTTTAGGAAATCGTAGTGCATTCCTGAAACCATCAGAGTAATTTGTAGATATAAGCTATTATCATGTGATATTTTCTCTATAACTATTTGTGGACTTGGCACACATTTCTCACCCTGTACCACTTTATAATCCTTGTATTCTATCTCTATATTCTTAAAATATTTTATAGTAAGAGTTAAAAAGTTCTCTAGTCCTGATTCATCAATTGTTCCTACTAGCTCCTTCAAAGTATGAAAATCGTTACTCTCCATATCTATGATATAGAAAACATTATCAGCTAAAATTAAATCCTCATTTATAATTAAAAAATCATTTATTGAACCATTTAATAGAAGTTCTGTAGTTAGAGCTGTTGCCCCATTTTCCTTCTCTTTTATAATAAGAGCTAAGGTATTCTCTCTCTTAACCCATTTTAATGGTTCCATACTCTCATTTACAAGTTTTGGATTATCTATTAGATACTCTATTAGATCTGGATGCTCATTTAGATAAGCCTCCTCATATTCATTCTCCCAATCTATAAAAAAGCTATCCTCTTTAATTCCCTTTATATATGTCAAAATTTGGCTAGTAGTATCCTCTGCCTCTTCATCTACATCTATACTCTCTAGCATCTCTCCACTTTTATCAACTGGAAGAACATATACCCCTCTTTCATCTATTTTTAGCATAAAATATATATTTTCTAGTACATCATCTCTCTTTTTCAAGCTCATACCCTTTCTACCCTTACCTATTTCTAATTTTATTCAGAGTATATTATATCAAAAAATACGGATTTTATCAATATCTTATTTCTTTCATAGCTTTAATAACTTCTTATTTTATTTAACTCTTTAACATATCTCTAATATTTTCTCACAATTTTTTTCAAACTCTATTATATTTTTAGCTACTCTCTTTTTTAACTCTTTTATGATTTCATAGTTATCCCACATATGCATAGGAACTATATTTTTTACTTTAACCTTTTCTATAAAATACTCAATTCCTAAAAAACTATTTTTCTCTAATCTTGGATCAACTGGATAGAATAGGTAATCTATGCACTCCTCCTTTAAAACTTCCTCTATATAGTCCATTTTGCTATAATACAATTCTCTCATATATGTCTCTTCCTCTAAAGTATCATCAGACCAAGCCCACCAATTCAGATCCCCTGCGTGGAAAAAAGTTTTCCCATCACATTTTACAAAAAATGATACTCCTAAATCTGTAGAACCAAAAACCTTTATTTCCACTCCATCAACCTCTAATTTATCTCCCTCTTTTACAAAGTAAGCATCTACCTCTTCCTTTATATCATCACTTAAAATATATTTTATATTTGAATTTATTTTCTGCCACTCTAAAATTTCCTTTCTAAAGTGATCTCTATGGCTGTGAGATGAAAAAACAAATACTTCCTTCTCTCCCACTATAAATTCCTTTACTCTAAATTCTCCACTATCTTTTTTAGGCTCCATATAATAATCAAAAATCAATTTATACTTCTCAGTTTCTACTGCAAATCCACTATGATAAATATAGAAAATCTTCATCTCATACCTCCTAAATATTGTTATCATTCTTTATATTATAACCTCTTCAATTGTTTTTGACAACAACTAATAGATTTTGATATAATCTATTTATAAATTTTTAAGGGGGATTGCCATGTTTAAATTTAACCATTTTAATTTTAATGTATTGGACTTAGAAAAAAGTTTAAAATTTTATAAAGAGGCTCTTGGATTAGAAGAAGTTAGAAGAAAAGAAGCTGAAGATGGAAGTTATAAATTAGTATATCTTGGAGATGGAGAGGGACACTTCTCTTTAGAACTTACTTGGCTTAGAGATAGAGAGGAAAAATATGATTTAGGTGATGAAGAGTTCCATCTAGCTTTAACTACTGAAAATTTTGATGAAGCTTATCAAAAACATAAAGAAATGAGAGTTATTATATATGAAAATCCAGCTATGGGAATCTACTTTATAGGAGATCCTGACGGATATTGGATAGAGATAGTTCCAGCAAAAATGTAAATTAATGAAAAGAGGAGCTCACCTAAGGCGAACTCCTCTTTTAGTTTGGGGAAAGAATTTTATGAATTAATTATTATACTTTTTAGACGAAGCTTTTCTTAAAAAAGTTTAATTTTTTTTAATCTTCTAACGGAATTTCTCCATTTTTATCCCAACACTCTACTCCCGTACTATCACTTAGTACATCTATTGTAAATATTGGATTCTTTCCTTTTTTCTTCTCACTTATATAGTGCTCTAATGTTTCAATCGCTGGCTTTCTTAACATAAATATTGCGTAAACATTAAACATTACCATAAAGGCCATAAATAAATCTGCTATATTCCAAATTAAAGCTGATTCTCTAACAGCTCCAAAAAATACCATTGCAATAACTAAAACTCTGAATATTTGTATCTTTATTCCCTTATCAGCGTTTAGATACTCTAAATTAGTTTGTCCATAGTAGTAGTTTCCTATTATTGTTGTATAAGCAAATAGAAGTACACAAATTAAAAGGAAAACATCTCCAAATGCTCCTAATTGGCTCTTCATAGCTTGTTGTGTTAATCCTATTCCATCTAAATTTTGTCCTAAAACACCAGAGAATAAAATGATAAAAGCTGTGGCTGTACAAACTCCTAATGTTGTTACATATACACCTAAAGTTTGAATTAGCCCTTGTTTTACTGGGTGTGAAGCTGAAGCTGAAGCTCCTGCATTAGGAGTACTTCCCATTCCTGCCTCATTAGAGAACAACCCTCTTTTTACCCCTTGCATTATAACTGTTCCTAAAGTTCCTGCTCCAAAAGCTTTTAATCCAAAGGCATTCATTATTATTAATTCAAATACCGGAATTATTATTGGAATATGTTTTAAAACTATGATTATAGCTACTATAAGATAACTTACTCCCATTAATGGTACTATTACCTCTGAAACTTTAGCTATTCTCTGCATACCACCATATATAACAAGAGCTGATAATATAACTATTATTATTCCACTTGTCATTCTACTTAATCCACTATAATTTTCTATAGCTATTGTCATTGTATTAGCTTGTACAGCATTGAAGATAAGACCATATGTCATAGTTAAAAGTATTGAGAAAGCTACTCCCATCCATCTTTTACCCATAGCTTTTTCCATATAAAAAGCTGGTCCTCCTCTGAATGTTCCATCTTTTTTCTCTTTATATATCTGTGCTAGTATATTTTCTACTATACTTAAACTTCCAACTATTAGAGTTAAAACCCACATCCAAAATACAGACCCAGGTCCTCCTAAAGAGATTGCTATTGCTACCCCAGCTAAACTTCCTGTTCCTACCTTTGACCCTGCACTTACACAGAAGGCTTGGAATGGTGATATTCCATTTCCACTCTTCTTTTCAAACATTATCGAAAACATCTCTTTTATCTGAGTTAAATTTGAAAACTTTATCTTAAAAGTAAAATATATTCCTGAAATAATAAGTAATGCAATTATTATGTAACCCCATAAAATTCCATTTAAAAGATTAATTATATTATTCAAACTTCTTCCTCCTTATAAATTTAAAATATTGATAACTTTAACTCTCTTGATAGATCCTCTAACAAATGAATTCCACCAATTGAATTTCCCTTCGCATCTAAAGATGGACCATATACACCAATTCCCAATTTCCCCGGTGAAACAGCCACTATTCCACCACCTACACCACTCTTACAAGGTATTCCTACTCTTACAGCTACCTCTCCAGACATATCATAAGTTCCACAAGTTATCATTAAAGTCTTTATAATTGTACTTATTCTTGGTGTCAATATCTGCTCCCCTGTACTTGTACATCCGTTATTTGCTAAAAATAATCCTAATTTAGCTAATGTATAGGCAGTAACCTCTATTGAACACTGCTTAAAATAGACTTCTAATGCATCCTCTACATTTCCCTCTATTATTCCATCATTTTTTAAAAAATATCCCATTGCTCTATTTTTATTTCCTGTTTCACTCTCTCCACAATAAATTTTATAATTTACATCCAACGTTTCATCTTCAGTAATTTTTTTAAAAAACTCCAATACTCTTTGGAATTTTTCTCTGGCATCTTTCCCCTTTATCATAGCTGCTACAGCTATTGCCCCTGCATTTATCATAGGATTATATGGTTTTTTCTTACTTGATGTTTCAAGTTTTCTAATTGAGTTA
This sequence comes from Candidatus Fusobacterium pullicola, assembly GCA_018883725.1. Taxonomy (NCBI): domain Bacteria; kingdom Fusobacteriati; phylum Fusobacteriota; class Fusobacteriia; order Fusobacteriales; family Fusobacteriaceae; genus Fusobacterium; species Candidatus Fusobacterium pullicola. The sequence continues at coordinate 22,742 of JAHLFN010000039.1, forward strand.
AATGGATCTCCAGAAGGTTCCATTCCTACCTTTGAGAAGACAAACTCCTCTCCATTGTCCAAAATAGCCAACATAAGAGTTACAAGCTTTGATATACTTTGAACTGTGAACTTTATCTCCCAATCACCCGCTGTATATCTATTTCCCTC